>JAGSPS010000164.1 GCA_018262315.1 Deltaproteobacteria bacterium
CCAGCTCGACAACGGCGGCATCGAGCGCGGCTGGCTCGGCGTGACGATCCAGCCCTTCGACCGCGAACTCGCCGCCTACTTCCACGTGCCCGACGAAACCGGCGTGGTGGTGAGCGGCGTGACACCGCGCTCGCCCGCCGCCGACGCCGGTATCCAGCCGGGCGACGTGCTCACCGATTTCGCGGGCGCCGCGATCGAAGCCGAGAAGGAAGAAGACCTCGGCAACTTCCAGCGCGTGGTGGCACGCGTCGCGCCCGGCGAGTCGGCGTCGATCGCGCTGCTGCGCGGCGGCGCCCGCAAGAAGGTGCGCGTGACGCTCGCCGAAGCGCCCCGGACCGAAGCCGAGGAACTCGAATCCGACGTCGGCTTCCACGCCCAGGAGATCACCGAGACGATCGTCCGCCAGAACCGGCTCGCGACGCGACGGGGCGCCTACGTGTCGTTCGTGGCGAGTGGATCGCCGGCGGCCGAGGCGGGCCTCGAGCCGGGTGACGTGATCCGGCGCGTCGAAGGTCGCAACGTCGAGAATCTCGGCGAACTGCGCCAGGCGCTGGCGCGGGTGGACGCGCTGCCGCGCTTCCTCGTCATCGCCGAGCGCGGCGAAGAGACGCGACTCGTGCTGCTGCGCCGCGGCGCGAGCACGAACGACCGCGGCGAACCCAACGGCGACACCGGAGAGGCGTCGAAACGCTGAGGCGTCGCAGCCCGGATCGCGCGGGTCAGCCCCGCGCTCGCCCGAGGAAGCGCAGCTTTCCCCAGCGCGCGTCGCAGACGAGCGGCTCGAAGCGTTCGGCGAGCGCGGCGCGAATCGCCTCCGGCGCGGCGAGCCAGGCGAAATAGGTCTCGGCCTCGTACTTCGTCATCGTCGCGAAGGCGTCGAGCTTGTCCCACCAGCGCGCGAGCGAGGGCCGCAGACTCACCGCGTGCACGAGTCGCAGGAAAGGCGTCTGCCACGGTTCCACCAGCGCAATCCGTCCCTGCGCGCGCAGCACGCGGCGCGCTTCGTCGAGCGTGCGCACGAGATCCAAGGGGATCTGCGGCAGGTGGTGCAGCCCGCCGTGGATCACGACGAGGTCGCGCGACGCGGACTCGAACGGGAGCGCGCGGCAGTCGGCCTCGACCAGGCGCGCCGGCCCCTGGTAGCGCGCCAGCAGCGCGGCCGAGCGGTCCACGCCCTCGACGTGGGTGAAGCCGAGTCGCTCGAGCGCGCGCAAGCCGTTGCCGCGCCCGCAACACAGCTCGACGATGCGCAGATCGCGCGGCCACGCGCGGGCGCCAAATCGCAGCAGCCGCTTCTCGAACTTGCGGATCTCCTGCTCGGGCGTCTCGAAGCGGAGATAGGCGGCTTCCCACCGATCGAGCGGCGGCGGGCCCGAGTCGGGCGGCGAGTCGGGCTGCGAGCCGGGCTGCGACTGGCTCACAGCGCGCCCGCCCCCTCCGCCGCGGCAACCAGATGGAACGCAGGCTCGCGGCCGAAGCGCTGCGCAAAGCCGCTGCGAATCGCCGCGGCGACGTCGCGCGCGCGCGCCGGCTCGACGAGATGGATCGTGCAGCCGCCGAAGCCCGCCCCGGTGAGACGCGAACCGTAACAACCGGGTGTGGCGTCGCCGAGTTCGCAGAGGACGTCGAGTTCCGCGCGGCTCACCTCGAAGTCGTCGCGCAGACTCGCCTGGCCTGCGCGCAGCAGCGCGCCGACGCGCGCCAGATCGCCGCGTTCGAGCGCCGCGCACACCGCGTCCACGCGCGCGTTCTCGGTGAGCACGTGGCGCGCGCGGCGAAACAACGCCGGTTCGAGCGCGCGTTCGAGGTCATCGAGGCGCGCCGGATCGACGTCGCGCCAGGTCGAAGCCGTGGCGGGCGCAATTCCCGTGTCGCGCGCGGCGGCGAGGCCGGCTTCGCACTCGGCGCGGCGCCGCCCGTAGTCGCCGCCCGCGAGCTGACGTCGCACACCCGAATCGACGATCAGCACGCGCATCCGCTCGCCGGGCAGCGGCACCGCGCGCACCGAGAAATCGCGGCAGTCGATGCGCAGCGCGCAGGAGCGCTGGCCGAGCGCACTCGCCAGCTGATCCATGCGACCGCACGGGACGCCCACGAACTCGTTCTCGGCGCGGTGCGCGAGGCGCGCGCGCGCGGCGCCGTCAAGCCCGAGATGGCCCGCCACGTCGAGCAGCGTCGCGATCGCGACTTCGAGCGACGCCGAGCTGGAGAGCCCCGACTCGCGCGGCAGGTCGCTCGCGAGCGCGACGTCGAGCCCCGCCACCGGGAGGCGCTCGCTGCGAAAGGCGGCGACCACGCCCGCCACGTAGTCGAGCCAGCCGCCGCCGCGCGCGAAGGCGCCCGCGCCGATCACGCCGGTCGCGCCGAGCGACGTCGAATGCACGCGCAGCAGCGCGTCGTTGCGGCGCGCCGCGACGGCGACGGTGCCCCGATCGATCGCCAAGGGCAGCACGAGCCCGCCGTTGTAGTCGGTGTGTTCCCCGATCAGGTTCACGCGGCCGGGTGCTTGCACGGCCAGCCCCGCTTCGGGCTCGCGACCGAAGACCGCGTGCAAGGCGGCCGCTGCCCCGTCGAAAAGCGCCTGCGATGACATTGCATCCACGCTACCGAAGGTGATTGCCGCGCTGCCTGCCGATGCCTAATCTCGGCCGTTCCTTGAATATCCCGCCGCGGGCGGGCGTCTGCAGCCTCCGAATTTCGCACCCATTACGTTCCCCCACACGCGGGCCGCCGGAGCGATGAGACCCGGGATCGCAACGCTCACAGCAATCATGGCCTTGATCGCGCACGCGGCGCCGGCCGTGGGCGCCGATCCGTTCCTGCGTCGCACGGCGGCCGTGCAGGCGGCCGAGCGCGTGGGACCCGCCGTCGTGAGCGTCACCACCGAGACGGACCTGCGGCAGCAGAGCCCCTTCGAGGGCTTCCGCGGTGACCCCCTTTTCGAGCGCTACTTCCGGGACTTCTTCGATCCGCGCCGGCAGCGAACCGCCCAAAGCCTGGGCTCCGGCGTGATCATCGACAGCGCGGGCCACGTGCTCACCAACGAGCACGTCATCGCGCGCGCCTCGCGCATCAAGGTGAGCCTCTCGGACGGGCGCGAGTTCGACGCGAGGCTGGTGGGCGCCGATCCCAACAACGACATCGCGGTGCTGCGCATCGAAGCCAAGGAGACCATGCCGTGGGTCGCGCCGGGGGGCTCCGAGGATCTTCTGGTGGGCGAGCCGGTGATCGCGATCGGCAACCCGTTCGGACTCTCGAGCACCGTCACGACCGGCGTGATCTCGGCGCTCGACCGCTCGATCCGCACCGAGGACCGCAGCTACTACGGCTTCATCCAGACCGACGCCTCGATCAACCCCGGCAACTCGGGCGGCCCGCTGCTCAACGCCGAGGGCACGCTGATCGGTGTCAACACGGCGATCTACCAGGGCGCGCAGGGGATCGGCTTCGCGGTGCCGATCGGCGTCGCAAAGCGCGTCGTGGACCAACTGCTCCAGCACGGCGAGATCGCACCGTTGTGGCTGGGCGCCGACTTGCAGGACCTCGACCCGAACCTGCACGAGGCGATGGAGCTGCCGCGCGGCACGACGGGCGCACTCGTCACGGGTGTGTCGAAGGGAGGTCCCGCCGAGCGCGCGGGATTGCGCCGCAGCGATCTGGTGACGCGCGTAGACGGCCACAAGATCCGCAACGCGCGCGACGTCTACGCGATCGTCGAGGCCGCGTCGCCCGAGCAGGATCTCGACGTCGAGGTCTCGCGCGCGGGCGCCACCCTGCATCTCGCCACGCGCGCCGAACGCGTCACCGGCGACGGCGTGCTCGCGCTGGCCGAGCGGATGCTGGGCCTCTCGCTGGCGCCGATCGAGGGCGGCGGCTTCCGCGTGAAGTCCGTGCAGCCGCGGAGCAACGCAGAGAAGATCGGATTCCAGGCGGGCGACGCGCTGCTCGGCATCAACGGGCGCTCGCTCGAGGACGCCGACGCGCTGCGCCGGGCGGTGCTCGACCTCCAGGGGCGCGGGCGCGCGCAAGTCGTGGTTCAGCGCGGAGGCGGTCGATACCATGTGACCGTCCCGCTCTCGTGACATCGTTCGATCTCGTTTCGGCGCTTTTCTCGATGCCTTCGAAGGGGGGTCCAGACCAATGAATCGTCGTCTTCTCGTGACGCTGCTCGGCGCGTCCTGCCTCGCGGCGGCCGTGTTCTTTTCACGCGGGCTCGACGTGCAGCTCCGGTGGCATGCGAACGACGCGCAAGCGATCGACCTGTTCGGATCCAAGGAGGAGGCGCCGGCGGCAACACCGGACGCCAAACCGTTCTGGACCGAATCAACGGGCGGCGCGGCGCTCGCAGACATCCCGAATCACAGTTCCTTCGCCGATCTCGCCGAAAAAGTCTCGCCTTCGGTCGTCAGCATCCGCACCTCGAAGACCGTGACGGGCGGAGGCGGTCCGAACGGGATGCGCATTCCGCCGCAGCTCGAGCCGTTCTTCGGCGGTCCGGGCTCGCCATTCGAAGATTTCGGCGGCGGCCAGGAGTATCAGGTGCCGAGCCTGGGCTCGGGATTCGTGGTTTCCACCGATGGCTACATCGTCACCAACAACCACGTCGTCGAGGACGTGGACAAGATCGAGGTCGCGTTCAAGGACGGCTCGACACTGCCCGCCGAGATCATCGGCCGCGATCCCGCAACCGACATCGGACTGATCAAGGTGAAGGGCGAGAAGCCGCTGACGGCGCTTCCGTTCGGCGACTCGAAGAAGCTGCGACCGGGCGACTGGGTGATCGCGATCGGCAATCCGTTCGGCCTCGAGCACACGGTGACCGCGGGCATCGTCTCGGCGCTGCACCGCCGCAACATCGGTGCGGGTCGCTACGAAGATTTCATCCAGACCGACGCGGCCATCAACCCGGGCAACTCGGGCGGCCCGCTGGTCAACCTCGCCGGGGAAGTGGTGGGCATCAACACCGCGATCAACCCGCGCGCCAACACGATCGGCTTCGCGGTACCGATCGAGATGGCGAAGGACATCCTGCCGAGCCTCAAGACCAGCGGGGTCGTCACACGCGGCTGGCTCGGCGTCGTGATCCAGCAGATCACGCCGGACCTGAAGGACGCGCTGAAGCTCGAGAACACGCAGGGCGCGCTGATCTCACGCGTCGATCCCAAAGGACCGGCGCAGAAGGCCGGCATCCAGCGCGGCGACGTGATCGTGCGTTTCGCCGGCCAAACGATCAACGAGATGGAAGAGCTGCCCCGCCGCGTCGCCGCGACGACACCCGGCACGAAGACCGACGTCACCGTCGTGCGCGCCGGCAAGGAGAAGAGTTTCCAGATCGAGGTGGGCAAGCTCGACGAGGGCCAGCAAGTGGCGCGCGCCGAGGAGCACGGCGAAGAGGAAGGCCCGATGGTGTTCGGCCTGCGCGTGCAGGACCTCGGGCCCGAACTGGCGGAGCAGCTCGGCGTGGCCGGCGAAGAGGGCGTCGTCATCACCGAGGTGGAGAACGGCAGTCCGGCCGCCGAGGCGGGCCTGCGCCGCGGCGACGTGATCCTCGAAGTGAACCAGACAGCGGTCGCCAACGTCGCCGAGTTCCGCAATGCGATGCACACGCAGGAGAAGGCATTGCTGCTGGTGCGGCGCGGCGAAGCGACGCTCTTCGTGGCCGTGAAGAAGAAGGCCGAAAAGTAGCGAGCGGGGCCCCGATCTTCGGATCGGGGCCTTGTCCCCCGGCGGGTCGTGTTTAGGGTTGCGACCCATGCAACTCGAGAAGCTCACGATCAAGGGTCAGGAAGCGCTCTCGCAAGCGCAGTCGCTCGCAGCCGGTCGCGGGCAGGGCGTGATCGAGCCCGTGCACCTGTTGCGCGCGCTCCTCGCGCAGCCCGAGGGCGCCACCGTTCCGGTTCTCCAAAAACTGGGCGTCCCGATCGACGCGCTCGGCGCCAAGCTCGACCAGGCGCTCGCCGCGCTGCCGCGAGTCTCCGGCGCCGGCGCCACCGCGCAGCCGCGCATCTCCGACCCGCTTTCCAAGGCGCTCGAAGCCGCGTTCCAGGCGGCCGACCAGCTCCAGGACCAGTACGTCTCGACGGAACACCTGCTGATCGGCATCGCCGCGAGCGATCGCGACGCGGCCGGTCGCGCGCTGCGCGAGGCGGGCGTCACGCACGAAGCGATCCTGAAGGCGCTGCAAGCGGTGCGCGGCAACACGCGTGTCACGGATCAGAACCCCGAGTCGAAGTACCAGTCGCTCGAGAAGTACGGCCGCGACCTCACCGAACTCGCGCGCAAGGGCAAGCTCGATCCCGTCGTCGGTCGCGACGACGAGATCCGCCGCGTGATCCAGGTGCTCTCGCGGCGCACCAAGAACAATCCGGTGTTGATCGGCGAGCCGGGCGTCGGCAAGACCGCGATCGTCGAGGGGCTCGCACAGCGCGTCGTCGCGGGCGACGTGCCCGAGTCGCTGCGCGACCGCCGCGTGGTGACGCTCGATCTCGGCGCGATGATCGCGGGCGCCAAGTACCGCGGCGAGTTCGAGGATCGGCTGAAGGCCGTGCTGAAGGAAGTCACCGACGCGCAGGGCCAGGTGATCCTCTTCATCGACGAGCTGCACACCATCATCGGCGCCGGCGCCGCGGAGGGCGCGGCCGATGCCGCGAACCTGCTGAAGCCGGCCCTCGCGCGCGGCGAACTGCGCTGCGTGGGCGCGACGACACTCGACGAATACCGCAAGCACGTCGAGAAGGACGCCGCGCTCGAACGCCGCTTCCAGCCGGTGCTCGTCGGCGAGCCGAACGTCGAGGACACCATCGCGATCCTGCGCGGCCTGAAGGAGCGCTACGAAGTGCACCACGGCGTCCGCATCCAGGACGCCGCGCTGATCGCCGCCGCCACGCTCTCGCACCGCTACATCACCGACCGCTTCCTGCCCGACAAGGCGATCGACCTGGTGGACGAAGCCGCCGCGCGCGTGCGCGTGCAGATCGACTCGATGCCCGAGGAACTCGACCAGGCGCAGCGCGAGATGATGCGCCTCGAAGTCGAGCGCGAGGCGCTGAAGAAGGAGAGCGACGCGGTGAGCCGCGAGCGCCTGGTCCGCGTCGGGGAGGAGATCGCGAATTTGCGCGAGTCGCTCGACGCGAAACGGGCGCATTGGGAGTCCGAGAAGCAGGCGATCGGCAGCGTGCGCGAACTCAAGGAGAAGCGCGAGGCGCTCAACGCCGAACTCGAGCGGGTGCAGCGCGCGGGCAACCTCGAGCGCGCCGCCGA
>JAGSPS010000412.1 GCA_018262315.1 Deltaproteobacteria bacterium
GCCAGCGCGGTGTCGATCACGTCGCTCGACGTCATCCCGTAGTGGATGAAGCGCGAGTCGGGACCGACGTGCTCGGCGACGCTGGTGAGGAACGCGATGACGTCGTGCTTCACCTCGCGCTCGATCTCGGCGATGCGCGCGGCGTCGAAGCCAGCGCGCGCGCGGATCCTGGCGAGCGATGCGCCGGGAATCACGCCGCGTTCCGCGAGCACTTCGCAGACGGCGAGTTCGACGCGCAGCCAGAAGCCGTAGCGCGCCTCGTCGGTCCATAGCGCCCGCATCTCGGGCCGGCTGTAGCGCTCGATCATCGGAAGCCTGCGCGGAGATAGGTGGTTGCCAGCATTAGGTAGTACATCACGGGGATCGCGAGAAGAGCCGAATCGATGCGGTCGAGCACGCCGCCCATGCCGGGCAGCAACGTACCCGCATCTTTCTGCGCGGCGTCGCGCTTCAGCAGCGATTCCACGAGGTCGCCGACCATTCCGGCCGTCGAGAGCAGCAATCCGATCGGCGCGGCCAGCGCCCACGGCATTCCGCGCGACAGGTTGGGCCAGAACAGATCGAACACGCCCTTGCACAACAGCGCAGCGAGGGTGCCCGTGGCGATCCCGCCGAGTGCGCCCTCGACGGTCTTGCCCGGGCTGATCTTCGGCGCGAGCTTGCGCTTGCCCCAGGCGCGACCCGCGAAGTACGCGCCGGCGTCGCAGAGCACCACGGCGGTCAGCGTGAAGATGAGCAGGAAGGCGCCCGCGTTCGGGTCGAAGAGCGATGCCGCGGATGCGCCCCACTTCGACTCGACCACGCGCTGGAAATTGCGCAGCGTGACGGCGTGGGTGAGCAGCCAACCCACGTAGAACACACCGAAGAAGGTGCCCGAAATACTGGCGAGCGCCTCGGTGATCTGCGCCTTGCCGACCTGCGCGACCATCACCGCGAGCAGCACGGCCGTCATCAGGATCGTCGCGTGATACTCGTTGCCGAGATACGCGACCACCGGCAGCGCCGCTCCGGCACTCAAGCCGAAGCTCCACAGCGGGTGCGCGCCCTTCGCTTCGATCAGGTGGTAGAACTCGCGGATGCCGAGCAGCACGATCGCGACGACTGCGACCAGCACGTAGCCAGAACCCGCCGCGATCAGCCACAAGACGCCCGGCACCAGCACGGCGGCGGTGCCGAGCCGCAGCATGAGGTCGCTGCGGCTGCGCTTCTTCGAGTTCGGCGCAACCGGCGACGGCGGACGCGGGTGCAACGGCTCTGCGTTGGAGGGCCGTTCGGGTTGGCTCACGTGCTCCGCCTCCGCGCGCGCGCGGCGCGTCCCTTGCTCCCGATGCCGGTGTGCCCGAAACCGCCCGCGCCGCGCGCCGTCGCGTCGAGCGTTGCGACTTCGACTAGCTGCGCCTGCACCACCGGCGCGACGACGAGTTGCGCCACGCGGTCGCCGCGCCGCACCGTGAAGGACTCGCGGCCGGCGTTCATCAGCAGCACCGAGATCTCGCCGCGGTAGTCGGCGTCGATCGTGCCGGGCGCGTTCGGCAGAACCAGGCCGCTCCGCAGCGCGAGTCCGCTGCGCGGCCGGACCTGTGCTTCATAACCGGCTGGCAGCGCGATGCGCAGACCCGTCGGCACCAGCGCTCGCGCACCCGGTTCGAGGACGAGGTCGCCTTCGACGGCGGCCGCCAGGTCGAGTCCGGCGGAACCCGCGGTCGCGTAGCGCGGCAGCGGCAGATCCTCGGACCCTGCGACGCGCGCCACGCGCACACGGACCCCGCGCACGCGGGCGCCAGTCCGGCTCGCGCGCGCGCGGGTCGCCACCGCTCGCTCTACTCCTGCGGCTGCGCCGCGAGGTCGGCGAGCGCCTCCTTGCGCGAGAGTCGGATGCGGCCGCTCGGGTCGATGTCGATGCACTTCGCGAGCACCTCGTCGCCTTCGTTGAGCACGTCGGTCACCTTCTCGACGCGCCCCTCGGCCAGATGGCTGATGTGGATCATTCCGTCGGTGCCGGGGAAGATCTCGACGAAGGCGCCGAAGTCCGCGATGCGCTTGACCTTGCCCAGATAGACGCGGCCGATCTCGGCCTCCTGGGTGAGTTCCTCGATCATCGCCTGGGCTCGTTCGAGCTGCGACCGGTCGGGCGCAAAGACCTTGACCTCGCCGTTGTCCTCGATGTCGATCTTGGCGCCGGTCGCTTCCTGGATCGCGCGGATCACGCGACCGCCCGGGCCGATGACGTCGCGGATGCGATCCGGCTTGATCCGGAGCTGGCTCATGCGCGGCGCGTGGCTCGCCACGTCGGCGCGCGGTTCGAACTTGCCGCCGAGCTCGTCGCGCGTCTCGGACTCCATGCGGTCGAGGATGTGCAGCCGGCCGACGCGCGCCTGCTCGAGGGCGCGCTCCATCACTGCCCAATCCACGCTGCGCACCTTGATGTCCATCTGGACGGCCGTGACGCCGTTGCGCGTACCGGCGACCTTGAAGTCCATGTCACCGAGGTGATCCTCGTCGCCGAGGATGTCGGAGAGGATCGCGACGCGCTGGCCATCTTCGATCAGGCCCATCGCGATCCCCGCGACCGGCGCCTTGATCGGCACGCCCGCGTCCATCAGCGAGAGCGTCGCGCCGCACACCGTCGCCATCGACGACGAGCCGTTCGACTCGAGCGTCTCG
>JAGSPS010000413.1 GCA_018262315.1 Deltaproteobacteria bacterium
CGTGTCCTTCCTGCCCGCGCTCCAGCGCCGTCGCTGCGACGCGCTGGCGCGCGCGATGCTCTACGTCGCGCACGAGTGCTGTCCGGACGAGAGCATCGCATCGCTCCCGACGGTCTTCGCTTCCCGTCACGGCCCGATCGCAACCACCGTGACGCTGCTCCACGACCTCGCGGAGCAGCGTCCGGTTTCGCCGACGCGCTTCTCCCACTCCGTGCACAACACCCCGGCGGGCCTGTTCTCGATCTGGTCGGGCAACCGGCAGCCGTCGACGTCCGTGTCGGCGCGGCAGGAGAGCTTCGTGCAGGGCTACGTCGAGGCGCTCTGCACGTTGCACCGCCGTGCCGCTCGCCGCGTGCTCTTCGTCACCGGCGACGAGCCGATTCCCGAGGAGCTCGCGGCCCTGCACGATGAAGGCGCTGGCGGCTACGCCGTCGCGCTGCTTCTCTCGCGCGACGAAGGCGACGCGATCCGCCTGGCTCGACGACCCGACGAGGCCGGCGAGCCGGTGTCGCGCGCGTGGCCCGACGCGCTCGAGTTCGTGCGCTGGTGGCTCTCGGACGAGCCGACGCTCGCGATCGCGCACGGCGGGATCCGCTGGACGTGGGAGCGCGGCGCCGAGCCGTCCGCTTCATGAATCGAGACCTGGAGCGGATCGCCGCGGTCGACATCGATCCGCAGCTGATCCCGTCCGCCCGCGAGATCGCCTCGCGCTGCGCGTGCCCCGTCGAGGTGGAGCACGCCGATCCCGCGAGGCGTCGCTGCGCGGCTCAATCCCTCGGAATCAGCTCCCGCAGCCCGTAGCGCTCGACACGATGGCGCAGCGTCGTGCGCGCGAGGCCGAGCCGGCGCGCCGCGCGCGCGACGTTGCCGCCCGCGGCGATCAGCGCGGCGGCGACGCGGCTGCGGTCGTCGCCCGCTTCCGGCGACTCCGCGACCCGCATCGGCACCGGCGCCGGCGCGCCGAGCAATCCGAGCGACGGATCGAGTGCGGCCTCCGCGTCGGCGCCGTCGAGCACGCCGTCGTCGTCGTGGACGACGAGGCGCTCGAGCAGATTCCAGAGTTCGCGCACGTTGCCGGGCCAGGGGTGGCGCGCGAGCACATGCAGGAAGCCGTCGGTGGTGCGAGGCGACTGGCGACCGGCGCGCTGCGCGATCGCGTCGAGACCGCGCGCGACGAGCATGGGCAGGTCGTCGAGGCGTTCGCGCAGCGGCGGCAGCGTCACTTCGAAGACTTGCAGGCGAAAATAGAGATCGGCGCGGAAGGATCCCTCGGCGACGGCGCGGCGCAGGTCGCGATGGGTGGCGGCGACGACGCGCGCGGTCAAGGAGAGCGTGCGCGTGCCGCCGACGCGCTCGAAGGCGCGGTCTTGCAGCGCGCGCAGCAGCTTGGCTTGCAGGCGCGGCTCGAGTTCGGCGATCTCGTCGAGGAAGAGCGTCCCGCGCGCGGCGGCTTCGAGGCGACCCTGGCGACACGTGTCGGCGCCGGTGAAGGCGCCGCGCTCGTGGCCGAAGAGTTCGCTCTCGATCACGCTCGGCGCGAGCGCGGCACAGTCGACGTGCGCGAACGGAGCGGCGGCGCGCGCCGAGGCGTCGTGCAGCAGACGGGCGACGAGTCCCTTGCCGGTACCCGTCTCGCCGCGCAGCAGCACCGTGGCGTCGGAATGCGCGACGCGGCGCAGCGAGCCCCGCAGCCGCGCGACGACCTCCGAGTCGCCGGCGAGTCGCGCGAAGGGATCCGGCGCGGCGCGCGCGCCGAAATGGAAGACCGCCTGGCTGCTCATCGCGACGCCCTCCGGTGATCGAGACTGCGAGCTCGCGTTCGCCCTCAGGCAAGCCGCGTGCCACGGCAATTGCGGCCGGCCCTGCGCGATCCGCCCCCGCGCGAGCGCCGCGGCGCCCACGCGCGGTCGCGGCCGGTCGTCGCTCCGCCACCAGCCGCGACCAGCCACCGGAAGCCGAGAAAGCGGAGTCCGTTCGCGCACTTCCATTTTCCTTGGCATTTCCTAATCCGGCTTCGACACGCGACCGCGTAGGATCGCCTTCACCCCAAGATGCGGCTGGTTCCAGGTTGCAGCGCCCTCTCGCACAGCTCGCCGCCGGTCTCAGCGCCGCGAGCGTGCGGCGCCCCCGCGCCACCGTCGCAGCCGCCGGAGTCGCGACTGTGCTGCTGGTCGCGGCCGCCTCGCGCCTGCCGACCGAGGTGGGCTACGCCGCCTACTTCGGGCCGCGCAGCCCCGAGGTGCTGCGACTCGCGTCCTTCCTCGAAGAATTCGAGAGCGGCGTGCACCTGCTGGTCGTCTTCGGGTGTCGCGAGACACCGCGCTGCCACGCGATCGCCGAGCCATGGGCGCTCGACTTCCTCGGCCGCGTGCAAGCGGCGCTCGACCGGGTGCCGAACGTGCGACGAACCTGGAGCGCGCTGAACACGCCAATCGCGGTAGCGCCGCTCGAGACGCGCACCCTCGCAGAATCCGGCGACGGCGGCGCCGTGCTCACGAACGATTGGCCGTCTCTGCTCGCGACGGCGCGCGAGCAGCGCTTCTTTCGCGGCACCGTGCTCGCGGCGGATGGGCGCTCGGCCGGGATCGTCGTCGAATTGCAGTCGATCGAGAGCCGGCCGATGCGCGAGGCGGTGCGCGCAGTGCTGGCGCTGCTGCCCGCG
>JAGSPS010000414.1 GCA_018262315.1 Deltaproteobacteria bacterium
GCCGCACGCGGACGTAGCGGACCGCGGCGTCGTCCGGCTGGCGGCGCTCGATCGCGCCGATGCGGTAGGCGCGCTCGCCGAGGCCGTGGAGGCGTTCGATCACGTCGTCGGTCTGGTTGGGCTCGACGACCAGGATCATCCCGATGCCGCAGTTGAAGACGCGCAACATCTCGGTGTCTGCGATTTCGCCATGGTCCTGGAGCCAGCCGAAGATGGGCGGGCGCGGCCAGGCGCCGAGGTCGATGCGGGCGCACACGGTCTGCGGCAGCACGCGCGGCACGTTGCCGTCGAAGCCGCCGCCCGTGACGTGCACGATGCCCTTGATCGAGAAGTCGCGGATCAGGTTCAGGACGGGCTTCACGTAGATCTTGGTCGGGGCGAGCAACACGCTCGCGAGCGAACCGTTCAGCTCGTCCACTTGCGCCCACAGGTCCACGGCGCCCGCGCGCAGGCCCTGCTCCAGCACGCGTCGCACCAGCGAGAAGCCATTGCTGTGGACGCCGTTGCTGCCGATCCCGATCAGCACGTCGCCTTCGCTGATCGTGGAGCCGTCGATGACCTTCTCGCGCTCGACCACGCCGACGCCGAAGCCGACCAGCTCGATGTCGCCTTCCGCGTACATGCCGGGCATCGTGGCCGTCTCGCCGCCGAGCAGCGCGCAGCCCGCGCGCCGACAGCCCTCGGCGATGCCGCGCAGCGCGTCGGCGGCGATCTTGGTGTCGAGGCGGGCCATCGCCAGGTAGTCGAGGAACACGAGCGGCTCGGCGCCCTGCACGACGAGGTCGTTCACGACCATCGCGACGCAGTCGATGCCCACGGTGTCGTAGCGCCCGAGCTGCGCAGCCAGTTTCAACTTGGTGCCGACGCCGTCGTTGCTCGCCACGAGGATTGGATCACGGTAGCGGTCGGGCGTCTTGAAGAGACCCGCGAAGCCGCCGACGCCGGAGAGCACCTCGGGCCGGAACGTGGTCCGCGCGATGCGCGCGATCTCCTGGACGAAGCCCTCGTCGTGGTCGAGATCGACGCCGGCCTGCGCGTAGGAAGGCGCGCTCTGGCCGTCCGCCGGATTGCTCGCCGCCGGATTGGTCGTCGATTCGGGCCTTCCGGGATCGTCGGGGGTCGACACGCGGAACAGGTAGGGAAGTGGGGGGTGAGGAGTCAAGCGAGGGCCCGGCTGCGCTAAGGTCGGCGCGTGCGGATCGCAGTGGTGATCCCGGCGCTCGACGAGGCGGAGACGGTCGAGGCGGCCATTGCGAGCGCGCGATCCGCCGACGAGATCGTCGTCGTCGACGGAGGCAGCCTCGATCGGACCGCCGATTGCGCCCGGGCTGTCGGTGCCCACGTGATCTCGTCGCCCCGCGGTCGAGCCCGACAGCTCGACGCGGGCTGGCGCGCGACCGGAGCCGAGGTGGTTCTCTTCCTGCACGCAGACACGCGTCTTTCGCTCGGCTGGGCCGATGCGGTGCGAACGGCGCTCGCGGCGCCAGATGTCGCGGGCGGCGCGTTCCGGCTGCGCTTCGACGAGGGTTCGCTCGCGATGCGCGTCGTCGAATGGGGCGCGCAGCGCCGCGCTGCATGGGCCGGGCTGCCGTACGGAGACCAGGCGCTCTTCGTGCGGCGCAGCGTTCTCGAAGCGATCGGCGGAATCGCGCAGGTACCGATCGCCGAAGATCTCGATCTCGCGCGCGACCTGCGCCGCCACGGGCGTCTCGTGTTGCTCCCGCTCGCCATCTCGACGTCGGCGCGCCGCTATCGGAAGAACGGAGCGCTGCGCACCTGGGCGCGCAACGCGGTCGCGCTCGCGGCCTGGCGACTCGGCATCGACCGCGATCGCATCGCGCGCTGGTACCGGCGTTGAGCGCGGCGCCGGCGTTGGCCGGGGATGCGGGCTCCGGCGCGCAGCAGCGCGCCTGGGCGCGACTGATGGGCTACGTGCGCCGCAACCGCGCGCGCTATCTGCTCGGCGGCGCCGTGACACTCGGGTACGCCGCCGGCTTCACGGCCGTGCCGATGCTGGTCGGCTGGGCGATGGCGGGCGTCGAGCAGGGACTCGGCCATCGCGAGGTGGTGCGGCGCTGCGGCTGGCTCGCGGTGGCCACGTTGGGTCGCGGCGCGCTCCGCTACGTCTCGCGCACGCAGCTCTTCAATATCGCCCGCGAGATCGAGTGCGAGATCCGCAACGACCTGTTCGCGCACCTGCAACGCCTGCCGCAGTCGTTCTTCCAGCGCTGGCGCACCGGCGACCTGATGAGCCGCTGCGTGAACGACCTAGGCTCGGTGCGGCTGATGCTCGGCCCGGGTGCGCTCTCGCTGTTGCAGACGCCGGTGCTCTTCCTGTTCGTGATCAGCGCGATGTTCTCGCTGAATCCGGCGCTCGCCGCGCTGGTGCTTTTGCCGTACCCGCTCTTCCTGTTCGTCGCGCGCGGCTTCGGCCGCACCATGCACCGCTCGAATCTCGACGTGCAGGAAGGCCTCGCCGCGCTCTCGAACCAACTCCAGGAGTCGATCGCCGGCGTCGCGGTGGTGAAGACCTACGCGATGGAACCGGCGATGGCGGATCGCTTCGACGCCGCGAACGAGACGCTCTACCGCGCGCAGCTCCAGCTCGTGCGAGTGAACGCCTCGATGCCCGCGATCACGATGATGCTGCCGGCCTT
>JAGSPS010000014.1 GCA_018262315.1 Deltaproteobacteria bacterium
GACAACCAGAACGTCGTGCGCGTCCACGTGCTGCAGGGCGAGCGCGAGATGGCCGCCGACAACCAGACGCTCGGCCGCTTCGAGCTGGTCGGCATCCCGCCCGCGCCGCGCGGGGTGCCGCAGATCGAGGTCACCTTCGACATCGACAGCGACGGCGTCGTCAACGTCTCCGCCAAGGATCTCGGCACCGGCAAGACCCAGCAGATCCGCGTCACCGCCGGCAGCGGCCTCTCCGAAGACGTGATCCGCAAACTCTGCGACGACGCCGCTTCGAACAAGGAAGCCGACCGCAAGCGCCGCGAACTCGCCGAACTCCGCAATCGCGGCGACGGCCTGGTCTACTCCACCGAGTCCACGCTCGCCGACTACGCCGAGCATGTGGTCGGTGACGATCGCAGCGCCATCGAAGCCGCGCTCGCCCGCACCAAGGCCGCACTCCTCAGCGAAGACGCCGGCGAAATCGCCGAGGCCGTCGACGAACTCACGGCGCTCTCGTACAAGATGACCGAATCGCTGTACTCGACGCTCGGCGGGAGTGACGGGACGTCGTAGCGAGCGGCGAGAGGATCCTGCTACGGGCCGATCACCGGCAGCGGATCGGGAATCCGATCGATGACGCCCGCTTCGGCGAGCTGCCGCGCCAGCTCGTCCATGTGCTCATTCATGTAGACGAGGAGCTGCGGGTTGTCGCCCGGCTCCCAACCGCCGCGACGCAGTTCCTGGTATACGTCGGAAGCGGGCCGACCCTGGACGAGGAGCCGATAGAAGGCGACGGCGGCGCCCGTTCGCTCCGTCCCCGCCGCGCAGTGCACGAGCACCGCCGCGCCGTCGCGATCGGCGCGCGCCATCTCGGCGAGGGCGGATGCGTAGCTGCGAAGCTCACCGCTGCCGTCGCCGCGCAAGGGGAAGTGCAGCTCCCGGATGCCGAGCGCATCGGTCGCCTCGCGCTCGGCACGGTGCTTGTCATCGTTCGCGTCGTAGTCCTGGAGCGAGACCACCGTACGGATGTCGTAGCGCGCGAGCGTTTCGCGAATGATCGAGGGCGAGATCTGTCCGCTGCGATAGATGCGCCCGGGCTCGACGACGCCGAACTGTTTGGGAACGAAGCGCTGGTGGAGCGGATACCAGAGTTCGAGCGCTGCGACGGCGACCGCCGCGGCAACCGCGAATCCCGCGACGACCCGCAAGCGGGTCCCTCGCAGCGTCCGCTTCCCGCTCGGCGCCGGCCCCGCTGCGCTCTCCATCGCAGTGCCGTCTTGCATCCCGGTGCATTGTTCCCCAGGTCCGCGCGCGTTCGCACCCGCTCGCGGCCGGCGCCGCCTTGCTTCTCTTCCCGCGCCGCCTAGTTTCCCCGCCCGTGGCGAAGCGCGACTACTACGAGGTGCTGGGCGTCGACCGCTCTGCGGATGCCGAGGCGCTCAAGAGGGCGTATCGGGCGCTCGCGCTGAAGTACCACCCCGACCGCAATCCCGACGATCCGGCCGCCGAGGACAAGTTCAAGGAGGCCTCGGAGGCCTACGCGGTGTTGTCGGACCCCGAGAAGCGCCGCGCCTACGAGCGCTTCGGGTTCGAGGGCGTCGGCGCGGGCGCGGGCCAGCCGGGTTTCGACTTCGCGGACATGGGCGCCTTCGGCGACGTGCTGAACGATCTGTTCGGCGATCTGTTCGGCACGCGCGGCGGCGGGCGCGCGCGACGCGGGCGCGGTCGGCGCGGCGCGGATCTCCGCTACACGCTGGAGGTCGAGCTCAAGGAACTGCTGGACGTCAAGGAGACGACGATCCAGATCCCGAAGATGCGCCCGTGCGAGACCTGCAACGGCTCGGGCGCGCGCGAGGGCACGCGCCCGGAACCTTGTGCGCGTTGCCGCGGCGCCGGGCAGCTGATGTTCCAGCAGGGTTTCTTTCGCATCAGCCGCCCCTGCGACGCGTGCGGCGGAGCGGGCGAGGTGGTGAAGGAGCGCTGCGTCACGTGTCGCGGCGCAGGTCGCATCGAAGGCGAGCAGACGCTGCACGTGAAGATTCCCCCCGGCGTCGAACACGGCACCCGACTGCGGCTCGCGGGGGAAGGCGAGGCCGGTCTCGAGGGTGGCCCGCCGGGCGATCTCTACGTCGACGTCGCGGTGCGGCCGCATCCGCTCTTCGAGCGCGACGGCGGCGATCTCCATTGCCAGGTGCCGGTCCCGTTCGTGCAGGCCGCGCTCGGCAGCGAGATCGAGGTGCCGACACTGGAAGGCAGGGAAGTGCTGCGGATTCCCGAAGGCACGCAGTCCGGCAAGACGTTCCGCCTGCCCGGCCGGGGCTTGCCTTCGCTCGGCTCGCGCGCGCGCGGCGACCAGATCGTGCAGATCTTCGTCGAGGTGCCGAGCAAGCTCACCGAGCGCCAGCGCGAAGTGCTCGAACTGTTCGCGCGCGAGAGTGGCACGGAGGTGTCGCCGGTGACCAAGGGCTTCCTCGACAAGCTGCGCGACTTCCTCGGTTGACGGCTGCATGAAGCGTCTCGCCGTCGCGTCCGCGCTCGCGCTGTCCTTCATCGCCTGCAGCTCGTTTCCGCGCCCGCGCCTGCTCGGGCCGACCGACGCCGAGCGCCGCGAGTACGACGGCGCGATCGCCACCGCGCGGCGCGACGCCACACAGGGTCGCGCGCGTCTCGCGTCGTTCCTCGAGCGCCACCCGGACAGCACGCTCGCCGACGACGCCGTGGTTCCGCTCGCGCGGCTCGAAGTGAAGGCCGGGAAGTCCGAGCAAGCGGAGAAGCGCCTGCGCGACGTGCTGCGTGCGCATCCGAAGGAAGACCGCGCGGACGCGGTGCGCCTCGAGCTCGCCGAGATCCTCACGGCGCGCGGCGAGCGCGAGGCGGCGTGGAAGCTCGCCCAGCGCATCCAGCCCTCGCTGCTGAGCGACGACGAGCGCCGCGATGCGTACCGGCTGCTCGCCGACCTCGCCCGCGACCGCGGCGACACCGCGGCGCAACTCGAGTGGCTGGCACGGCTGCGCACCGCGGCGCGCGACGACAGCGACGTGGCCAGCGTCGATCGCGAGATCGACACATTGGTCGCGAGGCTGCCTGCCGACGGACTGGTGCGCGCGGCGGAGCGCCTCGGCCGACGCGTTCCGGCGGCCGAGTTGTGGCTGCGCGCGGGCGAGCTGTCGCTGCGCGCGGGCGACAAGGCCGGCGCGTCGCGCGCGCTCGCCGAGGCCGAGCGTCTTCCGCTGCAACCGGACGAAGCGCAGCAACTGGTGCGCTTGCAATCGCTGCTGCAGTCGGGGCGCGGCGGGCCGGTGGACCGTTCGTCGCCGCCGCCGCCGCCGCTCTCGCAGGTCGAGGGGGCGCAGAACGCGAATCCGGCAGCAAGCGTGAGCGGCAGTGTCGGTGTCGTCGTGCCGCTCAGCGGCCCGCTCGGCAAGGTGGCGGAAGACGTGTTGCGCGGCGTGCTGCTCGCCGCTGGCAGCTTCGGCGGAGATCCGAACGCGCCCGGCTTGCGCGTGCTGGTGCGCGACAGCGGCGGGCGTCCCGAGCAGGCCGCCAATGCCGTGCGCGAACTCGGTCAGCGCGGCGACGTGAGCGCGGTGGTGGGTCCGCTCACCAGGGAAGAAGTGGAAGCCGCGGGCGCGGCGGCGCAGGAAGTCGGGCTGCCGCTGGTGACACTGACGCGTCACGAGGGGGTTGCGCGCGACCGCGCCGAGGTGGTGCGTTTCGGTCTCACGCGCCGCATGGAAGCGGAGGTCCTCGCCGATCACGCCGTGCTCGGGCTCGGGCTCGGGCGCGTGGCGATTCTCTATCCAAAGGACGAGTACGGTCGCGAGTTCGAGGCGCTGCTCTGGCAGGCGATCGAAGCGCGTGGCGGGCGCGTGGTCTCCGTGTCGGGCTACGAGCCGACCGCCACCGACTTCGCGGCGCCGATCCGCCGGCTGCTCGGTCCCCAGGCCGCCTCGGCGCCGACCGCCACCGAGGCGCTGGAGGATCCCGCCGCGCCGACCGCGCCGGGCGGTCCCCCGCCGCTGCTCGACTTCGACGCGATCTTCATTCCCGACGCGCACGACAAGGTCGCGCCGATCGCGCTTCAACTGGCGTCGAGCCAGGTCACCGGCGTGAAGCTGCTCGGCCCGAGTGGCTGGCACCATCCCGACCTGTTGCGCATCGCCGGTCCGCGCGTGGAAGGCGCGTTCTTCAGCTCGGGCTTCGACCCGAGCCATCCGTCCCCGCTCGTGCAGGACTTCGTCGCGCGTTACCGCGCCGCGTACGGTGTCGAGCCCACGCCGTTCGCGGCCCAGGGGTTCGATGCCGCGAATCTGGTCGGTTTGCAGATCTTGCAGGGCGCCCATTCGCCAGCGGACGTGCGCAACGGCCTGGTCGCGACGGAACGCTATCCGGGCGTATCCGGCGTCACCTCGATCGGCGCCGACGGCGACGCGCGCAAGCGCCCCTTCCTGCTGGAAGTACGCGACGGCCGGATGACCTCGCTGGAGTAGCTCCGCGCATGGACGATCCGATCGACGATCTGCTCGATCTCCTCGACCTCGAGGACATCGACCTCGACATCTTCCGCGGTCGCAACGAAGCCGCCCGTTCGCGTCGCATCTTTGGCGGGCAGGTGGCGGCGCAGTCGCTCGTCGCAGCGGCGCGCACCGTGGAAGGACAGCTCGCCCATTCGCTGCACGGCTACTTCCTGCGCCCGGGCGATCCCACGGTGCCGGTGGTGTTCACCGTCGACCGCATCCGCGACGGGCGCTCGTTCACCACGCGGCATGTCGTCGCGCGCCAGAAGGGTCGCGCGATCTTCAACATGTCGGTGTCGTTCCAGCAGCACGAACGGGGCTACGAACATCAGATGCCGATGCCGGACGCGCCCGACCCGGAGTCGCTGCCGACGCGCGCAGAATTGGTGCGGCGACACTTCGAGCGGATTCCCGAATCGGACCGTCTCTGGGTCACGCAGCCGCGCCCCGTCGACGTGCGTCACGTCGAGCTGCCGACTTTTTTCGGCGGCGGCCCGCGCAGTGGCCAGAACCTGGTGTGGATGCGCGTGCCGCGCACCCTCGACGACGACCCTGCGCTGCACCAGCGCCTGCTGGCCTACATGTCGGACCTGACGCTGCTCGACAACACCGTGCTCCCGCACGGCCGCAACGGGCGACTGGGCCCGCTGATGGTGGCGAGCATCGATCACTCGATCTGGTTCCATCGCGTGTTCCGTGTCGACGCATGGCTGCTCTACGTGCAAGACAGCCCCGCGGCGGCAGGCGCCCGCGGCTTCGCGCGTGGCACGCTCTTCGCGCGCGACGGCACGCTCGTAGCCTCGGTCGCCCAGGAAGGACTCCTCCGCCCCACCCGCCGCGCCGAGGACCGCTCCGAATAGGAGCCGCTCCTCCCGCTAATACAGCGGTCCGGCGTAGTCGCGGAGGGCGGCGCGGGCTTCGGGGCGGTGGACGTCGCGGACGACGGCGATGCCGCGGCGTTCGAGTGCGGCGACCCAGCGCGCGGGCTTCGGGCCCTCGTCGAAGCCGATCGCCTGCGCGTCGCGCGCGCGCGCGCCGCACACGAGCCGCCGCACACCAGACCAGGGGATCGCGCCGAAGCACATCGCGCATGGCTCGCTGCTGCTCACCAGTTCGTGGACCGGTGACGCCGGGTCGCCGAGATCGAAGTGGCCGCGCGCCCGCTGCGCAAAGGAGAGCGCGAGCATCTCGGCGTGCGCGAGCGACAGGCCGCTCGCGACCACGACGTTCACGCCCACCGCGACGAGGCGTCCCGTGTCGCGCTCGAAGACCGCCGCGCCGAACGGACCGCCGCTGCCGCGCCGGCCGTTTTCGCGTGCGAGCGCGATGGCGAGTTCCATGCGCATCTCCTGCGAACGTAGGCGGCGCCCCCCGATCCGGCTCTCGAGGAATCCCGCGACCCAGCGCGGCAGGCGGAAGGAAGGCACGACGAACGGCACGCGCGCGGAAAGCGTCATGCGCCATCGAATACTCGAAGTCGCGCGGCCGTGCATTTCTCAAGTCGCCGCCGGCAGGCGTCGAAACGCACCGCATGAGCGAACCCAACAAGAGCGTCGAGATCCCCACCGAACTCCCGGTCGTACCGCTCCGGCAGTTCGTGGTCTTTCCGTACATGGCGATCCCGCTCTTTCTGGCGCGCGACCGCACCATCCAGGCGGTCGACGACGCGTTGGCCGGCGAGCGCTGCGTGCTGCTGACCGCCCAGGTCGACCCTGAGATCGAGGACCCCGAGGAGACCGGCCTCTACCGCCACGGCACCGTGGCGATGGTGATGCGATCGATGCGGCTTCCCGACGGTCGCGTGAAGGTGCTGGTGCAGGGCCTCGCGCGCGCTGAGATCGAAGACTTCATCGATCGCGACTCGGCGCTCTGGGCCTGCGTGCGGCCGCTGCCCGCCGACTGCGAGCCGGCGTGGTCGGTGGAAATCGAAGCGGTGATGCGCGCGGTGCGCTCGCGGGTCGAGGAACTGCTTTCGCTGAAGAACCTCCCGCCCGAGGTGCTCTCGGTCATCGCGAACGTGCAGGAACCGGGGCGGCTCGCGGACCTCGTCGCCTCGAACCTGAAGCTGCGCCTCGAAGACGCGCAGGAGATCCTCGAGATCCAGGACCCGCTCGCGCGCCTCCGCCGCGTCGACACGTTGCTGCGCCGCGAGCTCGAAGTCACCGCGATGCAGGCCGAGATCCAGTCCCAGGCGAAGGAAGAGATCTCGCGCGGACACCGCGAGCAATACCTGCGCGAGCAGCTCCGCGCCATCCAGGCGGAACTCGGCGAAGTCGATCCGCGTTTCGAGGAGCTCGAGGAGTTCCGCGCGAAACTGCGTCAGGTGGGACTGCCGCCCGAGGCGGAAACCGAAGCGCTGCGCCAGCTCCAGCGTCTCGAGCGCATGCACCCGGACGGTCCCGAGGCCCAGGTGGTGCGCGGCTATCTCGAATGGATGGCGGAGCTGCCGTGGTCCGTCTCGTCGCCAGAGCGCCTCGACCTGGTCAACGCGCGCGCCATCCTCGACAACGATCACGCCCACCTCGATGGCATCAAGGATCGCATTCTCGAAGCGCTCGGCGTGCGCAAGCTGCGTCCCGACTCGAAGGGGCCGATCCTGTGCTTCGTGGGTCCGCCCGGCGTTGGGAAGACGTCGCTGGGGCGCTCGATCGCACGCGCGATGGGACGCGAGTTCGTGCGCGTGTCGCTCGGCGGTGTGCGCGACGAGGCGGAGATTCGAGGCCACCGCCGTACCTACGTCGGCGCGCTGCCGGGTCGCATCATCCAGGGTCTGCGTCAGGCCGGCACCAACAATCCCGTCTTCATGCTCGACGAGATCGACAAGCTCGGCAGCGACTTTCGCGGCGATCCGTCGTCGGCGCTGCTCGAAGTGCTCGATCCCGAGCAGAACGGCAAGTTCAGCGATCACTACCTGAACGTGTCGTTCGATCTCTCGCGGGTGTTCTGGATCACCACGGCGAACCTGCTCGATCCGATTCCGAGTCCGCTGCGCGACCGCATGGAAGTGATCCGGCTGCCCGGTTACACGCCCGAGGAGAAGGTCGAGATCGCGCGTTCGTTCCTGGTGCCGCGCCAGATGGAAGAGCACGGGCTCACGACCGATGCGATCGACTGGTCGCGCGAGGCCGTCGAGCGCGTGGTGACGAGCTACACCCACGAAGCCGGGGTGCGCAATCTCGAGAGACAGCTCGCGAAGGTGTGTCGCAAGGTCGCGCGCAAGACCGCCGAGGGCGACCGTTCCCACGTGCGCGTGACGGCTCGCACCCTGGCGCGCTTCCTGGGTCCGCCGCGACATCTCGACACCGTCCCGAACTCGATCGGCGAAGTGGGCGTCGCAAACGGTCTCGCCTGGACCGAGGCGGGTGGCGAAGTGTTGAGCGTCGAAGTCGAGACGACGGAAGGGCAGGGACTCGTGCTCACCGGTCAGCTCGGCGACGTGATGAAGGAGTCGGGGCAGACGGCGCTCACCTGGGCACGCGTCCATCTCGCGCGCTGCGGACTCGACGACGCGCCGCTTGCGCGCCGCCAGGTGCACGTGCACCTGCCGGCCGGTGCGATCCCCAAGGACGGACCGTCGGCGGGCGTGACGCTCGCCACCGCACTGGTGTCTCTCGCCACCGGCCGCGCAGTTCGCGCCGACGTGGCGATGACCGGTGAGATCACCCTGCGCGGCCGCGTGCTGCCGGTCGGTGGCGTTCGCGAGAAGGCGCTCGCGGCGCTGCGAGCGGGGATCACCCAGGTGATCGTGCCGGAGCGCAACGTCCCCGATCTGGACGAGATCCCGCGCGAGGCGAAGCGCAGACTGCGCTTCATCCCGGTCGCGACGATGGAGCAGGTGCTCGCGGCGGCGCTCGAGGCCGAGTCGCCCGCTCCGCGCCGTCGCCCGCCGAATCGCGGCAGCAATCGCAGCCCCACCGTCCCCGCCGCCGCCGCCGCCGAGGAATGAGGTGCCGGGCGTCAAGTTATTCGGTCGTCAAGTTGTTTCGCCGCGCGCGCGATCGGCGCAGCGGGTGATTCCAACAACTTGACAAGCAAATAACTTGACGCCCGGCACCGACTTGGGCGGCACCGGCTTGGGCCGGCTTGCTAGGGTCGTTGCGTGAGGCTGCGCGACGTCGGGGAATTCGGGTTGATCGAGCGCATCGAGCGTGCGGTGCGACGATCGGGGCGAGCTCGTGGTGTGGTGCTCGGGATCGGCGACGACGCGGCGCTGTTGCGGTTGCGCGCGGGCGACGACCTCGCCGTCTCTACCGACGCACTCGTCGAAGACGTGCATTTCCGTTTCGCGAGCGAAGCGCCGCGCTCGATCGGCCGTCGCGCGCTCGCGGCGGCGCTCTCGGATCTCGCCGCGATGGGCGCGCGACCGCTCGCCGTCGTCGCCGCGCTGGCGGCGCCGCCGACCCTTCCGCTCGCGCACGCGGAAGGCATCGTGCGCGGGATCGTCGACGGCGCGCGACGTTGGGACGCGCCGCTCGTCGGCGGCAACGTCGCGCGGGCGAAACAGACCTCGCTCACGCTCACGGTGCTGGGCGCGGTGCGACGTGGCCGCGCTCTCACGCGCGCGGGCGCGCGACCCGGCGATCGCATCTTCGTGACGGGGACGCTGGGCGGCGCAGCGCTGGCGGTCGCGCGAGCAGCGCGCGGCGCGCGGGTTCGCATCGCTCCCGAGCCCCGCCTCGCGGCGGGCCTCGCGCTGGCGCGCCTGCTTGGAGTCGGCGCCTGCATCGACGTTTCGGATGGGCTCGTCGCCGACCTCGGCCATCTGCTGCGCGCATCGCGTGTCGGCGCGCAGATCGATCCAGCCCGCGTGCCGCGACCGGCGGGCTTCGCCGCGGCCTGCAGGCGTGCGGGCGCCGATCCCGAGCGACTCGCGCTGGCGGGAGGCGAGGATTACGAGCTGCTCTTCACGCTGCGCTCGCGTCTCGCGCCTGCGGCGTTGCAGCGCCGGCTCGGGGTTCGCGTCGCCGAAATCGGTGCGATCACGCGCGTTCGGGGCCTGCGCGGGCTGCCCGCCGCCGGCCAGACCGGCTGGACGCACTTCTAATCCCGGATCCGGGACGTTTGCCACCGAGTTGCTTCAAGACCGCGACCGCTGGGGCCGATAGACCCTCCGTGCGTCTGGCGCTCTCGCACAAGTTCGTGCTTCGTTCGCTGCTGGTGGCGGCCGTGGCGGTTGCGTTCCCCCACGTCGTCGCGGCGTCGGGGGTGGTCGTCGCGCCGTGGGCGACGGCGTTCGTCGCGCTCGGGGTCGGCGGGGTGCTCGGCTTCTTCCTGTCGCGCGAACTGGGGGGGCAGTTCGAACAGCTGCGCGCCGTCACCGATCACATCCGCGCCGGCGACTTGCGCACCGACGTCGAGCTGCGTGGCGGGCGCTTCCCCGATGAGACCGACGATCTCGCCGCGAGCATCGCCGGCATGCTCGAGAGCCTGCGGCTGCTGGTCGAGCACGTGCAGCACGGCTCCGACCGGCTCTCTTCCGCTGCGAACGAGCTGTCGCGTTCGACGCAACAGAGCCGCTCGGGCACCGAGGAGATCTCGACGACGGTCGAGGGGGTTGCGAAGGGCGTCGCGCATCAGCAGGAGCTGCTCGAAGGCGCGCGGCGCCTGATCCACGACATCGCGCAGGCGATCGAGCTGAACGCGGGCCGCGCGCGCGAGGCATTCGGTTTCTCTGCCGAGGCGAACCAGAAGGCGCACGCGGGCGTCGACGTGTCACGACTCGCGCTCGAGAAGATGAAGACCGTGTTCCAGCGCGTCGAGGACGCCGGCGGGATGGTGTTCCGACTCGAAGCCAAGACGCGCCACGTGCACCAGATCACCGAGATGATCCACAGCGTGGCGGGGCGCACGAACCTGCTTTCCCTCAATGCGTCGATCGAAGCGGCGCGCGCGGGCGAGGCGGGGCGCGGCTTCTCGGTCGTCGCCGACGAGATCCGCAAGCTCGCCGAAAGCGCGAGTCGCAGCGCCGAGGAGATCTCGAAGCTCGTCCACGAGATCCAGGCCGAGACGGCGCAGGTGGCCGACGAGATGCGCCAATCGAGTCAGGTGATCGCCGAGGGCCGCGACGACGTGAACACGATCGCGCACTCGCTGGAGCAGATTCAATCGGCCGTGTCCGAAGCGGCGTCGCGGGCCGAGGAGATCTTCCAGGAAGCCGACACGCAGGCGCGTGACACCGAGCGCATGGTAGTCTCGGTCGAGGAGATTGCGCGCGTCGCCGTGACCAACGGAGACGCGGTGCGCGAGGTCGCCGACGCCGCGGCGGGCCAATTCGAGACGATGGCCGAGACCGTCGCCTCGGCGCAGGCGATGAGCGAACTCTCCGACGAGATGCGCGGCGCGTTGCGGCGCTTCCAGGTCGAGCGCGACGGGCGGCCGCTCTCGTGACCGCCGCGGACGAGCGCCGGCTCGTGCTCTTCGAAGTCGGAGGCGGCGCCTACGCCCTGCCGATCGCCGATGTGCTCGAAGTCACCGAGTGGTCGCAGCTGGCGGCGATTCCGACGCTGCCCGCGGCCGTCGCCGGCGTGATCAATCACCACGGCGACGCGCTGCCCATCGTTGCGCGCGACGCATTGCTCGAGGAACCGGCGACCGAGACCCGACCCGAACACGTCCTGGTGCTCGGCGTGTCGGGCGGCCAGTCGGGACGCCTCGGCGTCCCCGTGGACCGGGTGCTCGGACTCGTGGACGTACCGGCTGGTACACCCGCAAGCGACGGGCTCGTGGTGGAACGACGACCCCTGCGCGGCCGCATCGTGGCCGTGCTCGACGCCGCGCGCCTGCTCGAACGAGCCGAGCGCGTGATCGAACAGGTAGGAGGCAAGGTATGACGGTTCGAGTCCTGGTCGCGGATGACGCGCGATTCATGCGGCAGCTGATTCGCGACATCATCGAACCCGAGGGGTTCGAAGTGGTGGGTGAGGCGGCGGACGGACGTGCCGCCGTCGAGGAATTCTCGCGCCTGCAGCCGGACATCGTCACGATGGACATCGTGATGCCGAAGCGTTCGGGCATCGACGCGGTGAAGGAGATCCTCGCGCTCGACCCGACCGCCAAGGTGGCGATGGTGAGCGCACTCGGTCAGGAAGCGCTGGTGACGGAGGCGCTCGCGGCGGGCGCCGTCGACTACATCGTGAAGCCGTTCAAACCCGACTCGGTGATCTCGACGCTCCGCAAGATCGCCGAGAAGGCGCCCTAGTGGACCTCGCCAAGTATCGGAACCTCTTCCTCGAAGAGGCGACCGAGCACCTGGCCGAGATCGGGCAGGCTCTGCTCACGCTCGAGAAGGATCCGCGCGACGGCGCGGCGCTCGACCTGGTGTTCCGGATGATGCACTCGATGAAGGGCATGGGCGCGTCGCTCGGCTACGACGCGGTGAGCGAACTGGCGCATCGGCTCGAGGATCGGCTCGGTGCCTGGCGCAAGGGCGGCGGGATCGACGACGGCCAGGGCGTCGCGATGCTGTTTCGCGGTCTCGAGAGCCTCGAGCGCATGGTCGCCGCGGTGCGCGACACCGGCGAGCCGCCGCCGCCCGATGAAGTGCTGCTCGCGCTGCTCGGCGACCCCGAGTCGCCAAAAAAAGCGCTGCGCCTGTCGTAGTCGAGACTGCGGCGGGCGCGTCGCCCGCTCGCGTGAACGTCGAGCCGGTGCGCGCGACCGTACCCCGACCGCCGCCTTCCGTACGGGTCCCGAATGAGACGCTCGACCGTTTCTTGAGCACGGTGGGCGAAGTGATCCTCACCACCAGCCAGTTGCGCACCGCCGCCGAAACCAATGGGATCGGCCAGGACGCGCGGCTTTCCGGCGGCTTCGACCAGATGGATCGCGTGGTCGGTGAGTTGAAGCGGCGCGCGCTCGCGCTGCGCACGACGCCGCTGCTGCGCGTGATGGAGAATCTTCCACGCGTGGCGCGCGAAGTGGCGATGCGCACCGGTAAACGCATCGAGGTGACACTCGCCGGGGCCGAACTGGAACTGGACCGCTCGATCCTCGACCGGCTCTACGACCCGCTCGTCCACGTGGTGCGCAACGCCGTCGACCACGGCCTCGAGCCGCCGGAAGTCCGCAAGCAGGCCGGCAAGTCCGAGGTGGGGAACCTGCGCATCGAGGCGACGCGCGAGAAGGACGCCATCCGCATCGCCGTCAGCGACGACGGTGCCGGCATGAATCTCGCCGCACTGCGCGAGCGCGCCGTCGCTGCGGGACTCGTGCATGCGACGCTCGCAGACGATCTTCCGCCCGATGAGATCGTCGAGCTGGCCTTCCATCCGGGGCTCTCGACGGCAACGAGCGTCTCGGCCATCTCGGGTCGCGGCGTCGGCATGGACGCGGTGCGCTCGACGCTCGAATCGCTCGGCGGTGCGGTGCGGCTGGAGACGCGCCCGGGAGCCGGCACCACCGCAGTGCTGCGCGTTCCGATCGCAGCGGCGGTGCAGCGCGTGCTGTTGGTCGTTCTCGGGGGGGAGACGGTCGCGGTGCCGATCTCGAAAGTGGAGCGCGTCGTGGAACTCGACGCCGGTGCGATCGAGGGCAGCGCGGGCGAGTGTTTCGCACTGATCGACAAAGAGCCGGTGCTCGTCCTCGATCTCGCACAGCGGCTCGGCTGGCCCGCCGCGACCAACCATTCCGCGCCGCTCGTGATCGCCGAGCTGCGCGGTGAGCGCGTCGCACTGCGCGTCGAGCGGCTCTCCGGCCAGCAGGACATCTACGTGAAGCCGTTGCCGGCGCTGCTCGCGTCGCTGCGCGTGCTCGCGGGGCTCACGGTGCTCGGCGACGGGCGGCCCGTCTTCCTGCTCGATCTGAACCAGTTGCCCTAGGAGTCTTCCCGCATGCAGGAACTGGCATTCCACGACGTCGGAGAGGAGCTGGACCGACTCTGCGAGCTGGCCAACGTGGGCGCGGGTCACGCCGCGACGGCGTTGGCGCGCCTGGTCGGGCGCCCGATCCGCATGTCGGTTCCGCGCGTGCGCATGGGCACCTCCGCGACCGGCGCGACGCCGCTCGCCGCCGACGACGCCTGGATCTTCTTCGAAGTGCAGGGCGCGATGGGTGGCGCTCTCGTGTTGCGACTGCCGGGTTCGGCGCGCCAACTCCTCGTCGGGGAACTCGTTGGCGCCGATGCCGGTACGGCGCACGCGGAGTCCGCACTGCGCGAGGTCGGCAACATCCTCGCTTCCCACGCACTGTCGGCGGTCGCCGATCTCGTCGGCACGCGCGTGCTGCCGTCGCTTCCCAGCCTGGTCTTCGACGCGACCGGTCCCGCACTCGCGGCGTGGCGATCGCGCGCCGCCGGCCGCGTTTGCATCGAGACGCATCTCGTCGACGATGCGGGCCTGCAGCACGTCGAGCTGGTGTGGATTCCCTCGGAGGTTCCCGGCGAAGCAGCGCGCGGGCCCTTCTGATACCGTGCGCCGCCGTGGATCGCGATCGACTACGCGCGTTGCTCGAGAGCGTGCAGCGCGGCGAGCTGGAACCCTCGCAGGCGCTCGAACGCCTGGTCCATCTCCCCTTCGTCGATACCCCACACGCGCGCGTCGACACCCATCGCGCGCTGCGCTCGGGTCTACCGGAGGTCGTGTACGGGCCGGGCAAGACGGCCCGGCAGATCGCCGAGGTGGTGCGCGTCCAGCGCGGCGCCGGCCTCGCCGTGCTCGTCACGCGCATCGATGCCGCGACGGCCGACGCCGTGCTGCGCGAAGTGCCGGGCGGCGAATACGACGCTCCCGCGCGGCTGCTTTGCTATGCCGACGGCGAGGCGCCCGTCCGCGGCAAGGGCACCGTGCTCGTGGTGTCGGCCGGAACATCGGACCTCGCCGTGGCCGCCGAGGCGGCGGGCGTGGCACGGCACTACGGGAACCCCGTCGAGACGCTGCACGACGTCGGCATCGCCGGGATCCACCGCCTGCTCGCGTCGTCCGAGCAACTCCGCAAGGCGCGGGTGCTGATCGTGGTGGCGGGCATGGAGGGCGCGCTGCCCTCGGTGGTGGGCGGGATGGTCGACAAGCCGGTGATCGCGGTGCCGACCAGCGTGGGTTACGGCGCGTCGTTCGGCGGTGTCGCGGCGCTGCTCGGCATGCTCACGAGCTGCGCCTCGAACGTGTGCGTGGTCAACATCGACAACGGCTTCGGGGCCGCCCATGTCGCGACGCTCATCAACCGCCTCTGAGGGGAAATCCGCGAAGCGGCCGCGAAGCGCCAGCGGTGCTTCCGGGCGCACGCCGCCGCAGCGCGAGTCGGACGCGCGCCGCGCGTCCGATGCGGGACCGCGGATCCTGCACCTCGACGCCTTCTCGGGAATCGCGGGGAACATGCTGCTCGGTGCGTTGCTCGACCTGGGGCTCCCGAAGCGAGCGCTCGAAGCGGACCTCGCCGGTCTCGACGTTCCGTTCCAGCTCGACGTGCAACGCGTCACGCGCGGCCCGCTCGACGCCAACTACGTCGAGGTGCGTCTGCCGCAGCCGCGACCGGGTCGTGCCCGCGTGCACCACCACGGTCGGCTCGTGCACAGTCACGCGTATGACGACGAGCATCCTCGTCATGGCCGCCACGAGCATTCGCACGATCCCGGGCGTTCGGTTCGGGAGATCCGGAGGCTGATCGCACGCGCGAAGCTGGTGCCGGTCGTGCGCGACCGCGCGTTGGCGATCTTCGAAGCGCTCGCGACCGCCGAGGCGCGCGTGCACGGGACCGACGTCGACGACGTGCACTTCCACGAAGTCGGCGCGTTGGACGCGATCGTGGACGTCACCGGCGTCGCGATCGGTCTGCATCGGCTCGGTGTCGAGCGCATCACCTGTTCGCCACTGCCGCTCGGCCATGGGTCGGTGAACTCCGATCACGGAGCGCTGCCGCTGCCTGCGCCCGCGACGCTCGAACTGCTGCGGGGCGTCCCGATCGTGCCAGCGGGGATCGAGTGGGAAACGGTGACGCCGACCGGCGCGGCGATCGTGCGCACGCTGGTCGACGAGTTCTGCACGCTGCCAGCCATGCACGTCGAGGCGATCGGGATCGGCGCCGGCAACGAGCGCTCCGAGGGCTTGCCCAACGTGCTGCGCGCCGTGCTCGGGCGTGGCGCCGGTTTCGGCGGGGACCGCGTCGTCGTGCTGGAGACGCACCTCGACGACCTCAACCCCGAGCATTTCGAGTATCTGATGGAGCGCCTCTTCGAAGCGGGTGCGCTCGACGTGGCGCTGATGCATCTGCAGATGAAGAAGAACCGGCCGGGGTTCGCGATCCGCGTGTTGGCGCGTCCGGCGGAACGCGAAGTGCTGGCCCGCGTGCTGTTCGCCGAGTCGACCACGCTCGGGGTACGCATCGCCGAGATGGAACGCGTCGTCCTCGCGCGCGAGGAGCGCAAGGTCGCGACTTCGTTCGGTTCGATCCGGGTCAAGATCGCGCGCGATGCGAGCGGTCGGGGCACGCCGTCGGCGGAGTACGAGGATTGCAAGGTCGCCGCGAAGCGAGCCGGTGTGCCGCTGCGAGAGGTCGTTCGTGCTGCCGAGGAGGCGGCCCGGGCGGTCGGCGCCCCGTCCGTCGCGCGGAAGCCGAGTCCGCGCCGCCGCCCGGTGAAACGACGGACGCGTTGACAAGCCCGTTGCGAGCCTCCTAGGATGGCCGCTCACTTCAAAGGGCTGGAGGGTCTTTCGATGGGTGAGCTTCCCAACGCGGTCGTCAAGCGGCTACTCGCCCAACACGGGGGCGGGCTCCGCGTTTCCGGTTCGGCCATCGATGAGGCAGTCAAGGCGACCGAGGATTATCTCGCGCGACTCGCGCGCGAATCCCAGGCGCTTGCCGTCGCCGATAAGCGCAAGACGGTGATGGACCACGACATCACGAAGGCGCGCGCCAAGATCGAGTCCGGCGGGCTCTGACCGCGGCTGGCCGAACCTCGTCGAGCTAAGCGCCGGCGCGCGCGCGCTGCTCGAGGCCTGCGAGGTATTCGATCCAGGCCGATTCATCGCCGTCGTCGAAGCCGCAGAAGCGCAGCCCATCCCCTGCGCTCGGTCCCGGTGCCAGCTCGCCGAGCCGATACGTCACGTCCGCTTCGACGTGCAGCGTCCTGCCGGTTTCGGGCAGGTGCAGCGCGAAGCGGCCGCGACCGGGTGCCGGCAACGCGCCGCGCAACAGGCATCCGCCGCGCCCGACCTCGGTGGTGACGGCCGGCGTCTTGCAGCCTGGCCACGAAACCGACAGCGCGCGCTCGAAGCGCGCGAAGCGACGCCGGCGGCGCTCGGTCGCAAGATGCGCCAGCGCCGAGGCGAGGCGGGCGGCGTCCAGCGGCCCCGAGAGATAGCCGCTCGCGCCGGCCGACTTCGCGCCGCCGCGGCGATGATCGCTCGGGTGCTCGTCGAACAGAACGACAGGGAGATCGAGGATGCCGGGCTGCGCGCGCAGCGCCGGCACCAGCTCGATGCCGTCACCGCGATCGAGTCGGGTTTCGGCCAACACCAATTCGAACGATCGCGTGCGGAATGCGTCGATCGCAGCGGCCGCCGAGCTGGAGCAGCGCACCTCGAAACCGCGCAGGCGCAGCGATTCCTGGAGTCCGCTTGCGCCCGCGAGCTGTGAGCCCACGAGGAGGAGCGGCATGCTGCGCGGGGGGCGCGGCGCCGGCAGGTCGCAGCTCGCTTCTGTGACGCGGCGTGCGCTTCTGTCGCGCCTGCGGCGTGCGAGAGCTTCGAGCCGCACCGTCACTGCGATCTCGAGATCGGTAGCCGTGCGACAGTTCGCATCGGGCGTGAAGACGCGTTCGGCCGGATCGGGGAGTGCGTGTCCCGAGAGCGGACCGCGCGACGGCAGGATCACGCGACCGGGCTCGACCACGGTGCCGCGGGCGCGCGGGTCGTCGAGGCCGAGCGAGAAGCACCACTGCGGCGCACCCTGTGAAGCCTCGACATCGACGCCCAGACGGTCGAGCCAGCCGCGCGCGTCGCGCAGCACCGCGAGCCGCTGTGTCCAGGCGGCGCGGATGCGGGCTTCCAGGTCTTCGGCCTTTTCGCAGTCGAGTACCCGGATCGGCGGCAGGTTGAAGAGCGCGCGCGGCGCCATGCACTTGATGCGGTCGTGGCCGAGTGTGTAGAAGCGCACCGCGCGCAACACGCGCGGACCCTCGGGCGTCTCGAAGGGAAGCGGCCCGAGCGACAGGGTCGCCACTACGGCGCGCCCGCCCGGCAGCGTCCCCGCTTCGAGGCCCATCGCCCGGAAGCGGCGTTCGAGCACGCCCTGCCGTCGCAGCTCCTCGGCGTCGGACATGCGGGTGATCCCCCGCAGCCACTTCGACCGATTCAGGCGGGCGCTTGAGGACGGAGGCCGCTGTTTCCCAGCGCCGCCGGTTCGCCGCCGCCGGCTTGCGATCGCCGCAAGAGCCCATCCCAGAACCTCCGACCGAGCCAGAGGTCTGAATTCGGCTCGAGATCAGGGCGCGAAATCGCAGCCATAGCAGCAGCTACGGCGAGATTTCGCAACGCAGAGATCGGGCCGAAGGCGGGCCTCTGGCGACCGAGGAGGTTTTGGGATGGGCTCTAAGCGAAAGGCCCCTGGAACCGGGCGGCTCCAGAGGCCCTTCCTCATCTCACGAGCGACGCCGGCGCTACATCCCCGGCATACCACCCATCCCACCCATGCCGCCGGCGGGACCGTGGTCGTTCTTCTCGCTGGGCTTCTCCGCCACCATCGCCTCGGTGGTGAGCAGCAGCGCCGCGACCGATGCCGCGTTCTGCAGCGCCGAGCGCACGACCTTGGTCGGATCGATCACGCCCGCCTTCACCAGGTCTTCGTACTCTTCGGTCGCGGCGTTGAAGCCGAAGGCGCCCTTGCCGCCCTTGACCTTCTCGATCACGATCGAACCGTCGATGCCGGCGTTCTGCGAGATCATGCGCAGCGGCTCTTCGACCGCGCGGCGCACGATGTTCACGCCCGCTCGCTGCTCGTCCTCCAGCTTGGCTTCGAGTTCGGCGAGCACCACCTGCGCGCGCAGCAGCGCCACGCCGCCGCCGGGAACGATGCCCTCCTCGACGGCAGCACGCGTCGCGTGGAGCGCGTCTTCGACCCGCGCCTTCTTCTCCTTCATCTCGGACTCGGTCGCGGCGCCGACCTTGATCACGGCCACGCCGCCGACGAGCTTCGCGAGTCGCTCCTGGAGCTTCTCGCGGTCGTAGTCGGAGGTGGTCTCCTCGGTCTGCTTGCGGAGTTCGTTGCAGCGCGCCTCGATCTCC
>JAGSPS010000165.1 GCA_018262315.1 Deltaproteobacteria bacterium
CGGTCGAACATTTGCAGCTTCGCAGCGAGCGGTGGCGGCCGCCTGCCAGCTTGATGACCGGAGGGCTGCGCGGGTTTCGGCCGAGTCCCCCGCCCGCGCTGGCTTCTCGTCTTTCTCTCTCTCATGAACGGAAGTCCTAGAACGATTGCAAGGAGCGGGGGCGGGGCGTTCGGCCAGAACAATCCGCAGGCGGCCTGGAAGTTTCAACGCGTAGCTGCGGCGTCCGTCCGCCGAGGACGTTCTGGCCGAACGTCACGCCCCCGCGCCTCCCGGGTGGGCTTCCGAGCGACGGCATCCATCTCTCTAGCGATTCTTCGCCTTCGGGGACTTTGCCGCTTTCGCGGGTTTCGCGGACGCTGACTGCTCACTGCGGCGGCGCTCGACGAGCCGCATGCCCCGCAGCCCGTCGCGATCGGCAGGTGCGACGCGCAGCGCGTGTCGGAAGTGGCGCTCCGCGGTGTCGAGATCGCCCGCCGCCGCTGCGAGTTGGCCGAGAATCGTATGCGCGCGCAACGCGTCGCGATCGCGCTCCAGCAGGCGCCGCGCCCACACCGCCGCCTGGCTGCGCGCGACGCCGCGCGCCTCCTCGTCCTTTACGCTCAGCACCTGAGTCCACGCCTCGAACATGCGGTACTCGGGCTCGTCGCCGTTCCGTTCGCAGGCGAGCGCGAACGCCTTCTGCGCGCCGCCGATCGCCGACTGCTCGAGCATCTGGATGCCCTGGCGGAAGGCGCGTTCGGCCTCGATCCGCGCGCTGCGTTCGTCCACGGGTCGGGGCGGCTCGGGTGCCGGCGCCTTGCCCGACCGGACCAGCTCGCGGCGCAGCTTCGAGAGTGAATTCACGGCCACGACACGGGGCCGCGGCGTTTCCGGGCTCGCCACGGTGGCGCGTCGGGCCGAAACATGTGCCGGCTCGCCGCGCGGAACGGCGCGTGCCGCGGTGGCGGCACGGGGATTCGCGGTCTGCGGCGCGCCAACACGAAGCGCCGCCGGCTCGTCCTCCAGAACCAGCGCCCGCGTCACGAGCAACGCCGCCAGAACCTGCGCCGCGTGCGTCGCGCCGAGTGCCGAATGATCTCGAACCTCGGCTAGCGAGCGTTCCCCGCCGAGTTCGCGGAGCATGCGCTGTTCGGCGGGCGTCGCGTGGAAGCGCAGCGCGGTTTCCTCTGCGCCTCGCAGCAAATGGGCTCGCTTCGCCGCGTGCGCAGCGAACAGCGGTTCGATGCGCTCGGCGTCGAAGTGCTCGCGGATGCCCGCGAGCACCAGCGCCTCGACCGGCGGACAGCCGTAGGCGAGCACGTCCTCGGGCAGCGCGTCGAGCGGCTCGAAGTGGTGCTCGAATTGCGGCAAGCGAAAGCAAGAGATGACTTTCTCGAGCACCTGGGCCGACAGCGCATCGAAGACGTCCTGCGGCGTGAGCAGGCCGAGTTCGACCAGCACTTCGCCCATGCGCGTCGCTTCGTTCTCGATCAGGCGCTCGGTCATGCGCTCGATCACACGAACGTACTCGGCTTCCGTGAGCGCGCCCCGGCGCAGCAGCATCCGCCCGAGCGTTTCGCGCAACGCGCCGCCTTCCGCGAACACGGGAACGCCCTCGCGCAACAGGATGCGCGTGCAGACTCCACGGCCGTGCACTTCGAGAACGCCCGACTCCGCGCGCGACCGCAGCGCCACCAGGATCTCCGGGAAGCACGGTCCCGCGTCACCCAGCGTTCCGAGCACCTCCGCCATCCAGAACAACAACTCCGCGGTACTCGCGGAGCGCGGCAGGATCGCGTCGGGCGCGCGCTCTGCCGGCAGCACGCGGCTCAGCTCGGCTCCCTGGCCGGTGCCGTCGAGCACGAAGAGCGCGGGCGGTGCGGTCCCTTCTTTCAGCGCCGCGGCGGCGGCGATCCAATCGCTGTCGCCAAGGGGGATGGCCAGCAATACCGCGTCGGCTCCGTGCTCGTACAGGTCGCCCAGCGCGCCGTGCGTATTCGCGCAGACCGCCACCTCGAGGCCGCGCGCGCGCAACTCCGCCGCCAGGCGTGCACCCGCCGCCGCGTCCCCATCGACCAGCAGCACGCGCAACCGCTCGCAGGAGTGAATCGCTTCGACCAATGGAGGGACTCCGCACCAATCCACTCCGTCACATCGGCGGGTCCCCTGCAGAGCTGGACCCGCTCCAGCCGCTCCGCCTGTCGGCCGCGCGGCTGCGAGCTAGGTTCCGCGCCGGCGGGATCTGGTTGGGGGGAAAGCACTTGACGTGGATCGGTTCGGCCGGCGTGCTGGCACTGCTGGTGGCGCTGGCTTCGCCTGCCGCCGCGGTAGACGCAACGGACGCGGAGCGCGAGGCGACCCGCGCGACGATGCGCCAGATCTTCGAGAACATCCGCGTGGTGCTTCCGCTCAGCGTGAACGAAGCCAAGTTCGCGGCGCCCGAGAACCGCGTCGCCGTCGAGCAGGCGCTCGCGGCGCTCGCGAACAACGCCAGCGCCCTCTCCTCGCATGCGCGCGAAAGCGACCCGGCCCGCCTCTACCTCGGCGGGTCTCTCGAGCATGACGCCCGCGAAGCGCTCGATCGCTACCGCGCCGGTCACTTCGAAGGCGCCGCCTTCCAGCTCCAGCAAGCCACCGAGAACTGTGTCGCGTGTCATACCAAGCTGGTGGGCGCTGCCGCTTCGCCGGTCGGCGTGCACTTCGTCGATCGCTCGGCGCTCGCCGGCCTGCCGCTCGCCGAACGCGCTCGGCTGGAGGTCGCGACCCGCCAGTTCGACGAGGCGATCGCCAGCTACGAGAAGCTGCTCGCGTCGCGAAAAGTTCCGCCGAGCGAAGTGTTCACGCCGCTCGTCGACTACCTGACCATCGAAGTGCGCGTGAAGGGCGACTTCGAACGTCCAGCGAAGACGCTCGCGCGCTTCGCCAAGCGGCCCGATCTGTGGCGCCACCTGCGCGTCGACGTCGAAACGTGGATCCGCGCGCTGCGCGAGCTGCGACCGTTCGGGAGCAGCGCCCCCGAGCTCGCCACGGCGCGCGACTTGATCGCGCGCGCTCGGAGCATCGCCGTGGTTCCCGCCGACTACGGCCCGCTGATCCACTACCTGGTGGCGTCGAGCGTGTTGCAGCGTTTCCTCGCCACGACGCCGCCGCCCTCGAACCGGGATGCCGCCGAGGCCTACTACCTGCTCGGGCTCGCGGAGACACACCTCGGAGACACCTACTGGGTCTCGCAAGCCGACATGTACCTGGAGACCGCGATCCGGCTGGCGCCCCGGGAGCCGTCGGCGCTGGAGGCCTACCTCGTGCTCGAAGAGGAGACGGTGGCCAGCTACACGGGCACCCAGGGCGAGCAGTTGCCCGCGTCGGTCGCCCAACACCTCGAAGAGCTGCGCGCCCTGGTGGACGCGAAGTAGCGATGGATCTCGACGCCGCGCGCGCGCTCGTCGCCGGGACCTGGCAGTCGTCGATCCTCCCGGCGCTCGAGCGCTACATCGCGATTCCCGCGAAGTCGCCGGCCTTCGACGGGCAATGGGAACGGAGCGGGCAGCTCGATCGCGCCGTGGCGCTCGCCGCCGACTGGGTCGCAGCGCAGCACCTCGACGAACTGCGGCTCGACGTCGTGCGCCTGCCCGGTCGCACGCCCGTGCTGCTGCTCGAAGCGCCGGGCGACGTCGACGCGACCGTGCTGCTCTACGGGCACCTCGACAAACAGCCCGAGATGACCGGCTGGGCGGCGGGACTCGGTCCCTGGACGCCGGTGCGCCGCGGCGACCGCCTCTACGGTCGCGGCGGCGCCGACGACGGCTATGCCGTCTTCGCCGCGGTGACGGCGATTCGCACGTTGCGCGCGCAGCGACTGCCCCACGCGCGCTGCATCGTGTTGATCGAGACCTGCGAGGAGAGCGGCAGCTTCGACCTGCCCTTCTACATCGATCACCTGCGCGAGCGGATCGGCAGCCCGAGCCTCGTCGTGGCGCTCGACTCCGGCTGCGGTAACTACGAGCAGCTCTGGTGCACGACGTCGTTGCGCGGCATCGCCGCGGGTGCACTGCGCGTGCGCGTGCTCGACGAAGGCGTGCACTCGGGCGACGCCGGCGGCGTCGTGCCATCGAGCTTTCGGATCGCGCGTCAACTCCTCGACCGCCTCGAAGACGCCGCGACCGGCGAGATCCGCCCGCAGGAGTTTCACGCCGAGATTCCCGCCGAGCGCGCCGCGCAGGCACACGCTGCTGCGCAGGTGCTCGGCGCAATCCTGTACGAGCGCTTTCCGTTCGCGAAAGGCACGCGGCCCGTCGACCGCAACGGCGCCGAGCTGGTGCTGAACCGAACCTGGCGTCCGGTTCTCGAGGTGACCGGGGCCGACGGCCTGCCCGCGCTGCAAGACGCGGGCAACGTGCTGCGCCCCGAAACCACGCTCAAGCTTTCGCTGCGCCTGCCTCCGACCACCGACGCCGTCGCCGCCATGCGCCGGTTCGGCGAGCTGCTCTGCGCCGACCCGCCGTACGGCGCGAACGTGGCGTTCGACGCCGACGCCGCGGCGCAGGGCTGGAATGCGCCGGCGACCGCGGCCTGGCTCGGCGCAGCGCTGTCGCGCGCGTCGCAGGACTGGTTCGGCCGTCCCGCGGTCGCGATGGGTGAAGGCGGAACGATCCCGTTCATGGCAATGCTCGGCGAGCGCTTCCCTGCCGCCCAGTTCGTCATCACCGGCGTGCTCGGGCCGGGCGCCAACGCGCATGGCCCGAACGAATTCCTGCACGTGCCGACTGCGCAACGGCTCACCGGCGCGGTCGCACACGTCCTCGCGGCGCACGCCAGGGGAGCGGGCTCGGCGGGCTAGCGCCCGTCAAGCCCTTTCGAGCGGTGGCCGATGCCACTTCCGTGAGTGGGACGGACACCGCCAAGCGCCAGCAGGTGCTGATCCTCGGTCCCGCCGAGCGCGTGCGCTTTCTGGCCGGGCACCTGCTGCTGCTCGGCTACCGCGCGGCGGGAGCCAAGGACGTGGCTGCCGCGCTGCGCATGCTCTCATTGGCGTCCCCACCGATTCGCGTCGGCCTGCTCGCCAGCGATCACGGCCTGGCCGACTCTGCCGCGGCGCTGCGCGAGATCGCAACACTCTCGCCGCAGCCGCTGGAGTGGATCGCGATCGGACACCGGCCCGGCGCGGCCGAAATCGAGACACTGCGCGCCGCCGGCGTGCACTTTGCGCTCTTCGACCCGTTCAGCGACGAAGAGCTGCGCTTCGTCGTGACCGAAGCGCACCATGCCGGTTCCCCGGAACGCCTGCGCTTCGAACAGCGCGTTCCCACGCTGATCCGCGCGCGCGTCACGACCAAGACCGGCGAACGCGTCGCGGTGGTCTGCAACCTCTCGAAACTCGGCGCCTACCTGGCCACCCCGCGTCCGGCGATGCGCGGCGGAACGCTGCAGATGCAACTCCCGCTCGAAGCCGGCGAGGTCGAGATCCAGGGCCTCGTGATGTGGAACAACGTCCCCGGGAACCTGCGCCGGCCGAATGTGCCGGTAGGGATGGGCGTGCGCTTCACCGGGGCGTCGGGCGACGCCACCGCCGCGCTGGAGCGCTTCATCGTGGAACGCGCCAAGGCATACCGGCTCTGACCGGGCTGTATCGAAGATCGGCCGAGAGCCGCATTGCGATCGCCTGTCGGCTCGCCTTCTCTGGCCCGAAGTGAGAGCCTGGCGACGCGCTGAGCCCGGCTACGAGAACTTCGGCGGTCGCTTCTCGAGGAACGCGCGCACCGCTTCCTTGTGCTCGGGCGTCTCCCAGCACTCGCGCAGCAGACGCGTCTCCGAGCGCTGGATCTCGCTGAGATCTGTCGCGGAGCCGTTGCGCGTCAGCAACCGCTTGGTCATGCGGAGTTGCGGAGCGGGGTTGGCGCCGATCTCGCGAGCGAGCGCGATCGCCTGCGGGGCGACCTCGTCGTGTGGCACGAGGCGATCGGCGAGACCCTTCTCGTACGCCTCCGCCGCGGCGTAGAGCCGCCCCGAGAGACACATCTCGCTGGCGCGCCCGAAACCCATCCGTTGCACCAGGAAGTGCGTGCTCGCCAGCTCGGGCACGAGTCCCATCTTGATGAAGAACATGCCGAAGCGGGCGCGCTCCGAGGCGACGATCACGTCGAACGGCAGGATCATCGTCAGGCCGACGCCGACCGCGGCGCCATTCACGGCGGCAATCAGCGGCTTCGACTCGCGCACCAGCGCCACCCAATCGAGCCCGCGCGGCAGACCGCCCTCGCCGCCCGCGGTGTCCTCGCCGGGATCGCGCCCGTCGAGGCGCGACTGAAAGGTATCCGCCATGTCGGCGCCGGCGCAGAAGCCGCGGCCCGCGCCGGTCACGACGATCGCGCCGACGTCGCGGTCCTGGTTGGCGCGCTCGATCGCGTCGACGAGTTCGACGCTCATGCGCGGCGTCCACGCGTTCAGGCGCTCTGGGCGGTGCAAGGTGAGCAGCGCAACTTCGTCGCGGCGCTCGACGCGGATCTGCTCGAATTGCAAGGCGGCCACTCCCTCGTTCAGGGCTTCTTGCGCACCGTGCCCGTCATCGGCACGAAGCGAACCGGCACGACGTCGTGCACCTCGAATCCCGTTTCGGTGCGCACATGGACCTGTAGCGACTGCGCGTCCCAGGTCTCGCCGACGGGAATCACCAGCCGGCCCCCGACGCGAAGCTGCTCGAGCAGGGCGGGCGGCACGCGTGGCGCGGCCGCCGTGACGACGATCGCGTCGAAGGGCGCGACCTCGGGCCAGCCGCGGTAGCCGTCGCCGCTGCGGACGTGGACCTTCTTGTAGCCGAGCCGCGTGAGGTCGCGCTGCGCCCGTTTCGCGAGCGCGTCGACGATCTCGATCGTATACACCTCGGCGCCGCATGCCTCGAGCACCGCGGCCTGGTAGCCAGATCCCGTCCCCACCTCGAGAACCCTGGACCCGGTACCGACGGCGGCCAGCTGCGTCATCAGCGCCACGATGTAGGGCTGGCTGATCGTCTGCCCCTCGCCGATCGGTAGCGGACGGTCCTCGTACGCGTGGGTGCGCTCCGCCGCCGGGACGAACTCGTGGCGCGGCACCGTGCGCATCGCTTCCAGCACGCGCGGATCCACGATCTCTCGCGCCTCGATCTGCTCGTCGACCATGCGCCGCCGCTCCGTTTCGAATGCAGACATGCTGGCTCCCGCCGAGACCGCGACCGCGAGTGCCAGAAC
>JAGSPS010000415.1 GCA_018262315.1 Deltaproteobacteria bacterium
CGGAGTTGGACCGGCCTGAATCCGGCGGGCGATCTCCCCTTCTCCGCGGAGTCTCCGGCCAGGTCGTTGCCCCCTCGGTGATCGCGAAGAGCGGAGCGCAACGCCTCGCGGTCGAGACCACCCCTGCCGAGCTCTTCGAGCAGAGCGGTCATCGCCTCGGGTGTTTCCGCCCTGGCAATCAAGAGCAGGACGCTCTTCGCGGTGATGTCGGCATGCCGACATACCTCGCGGATGGCACCCGGAATCTTGAGGAGGCTCAACGTCTCCGTCACGGTCGGGCGTGACTTGCCGACCGCTTCTGCGACCTGCTCGTGGGTGTAGCCGTACTTCTCGACGAGCGTGCGGTACCCCTCGGCCTCCTCGAACGGCGTGAGATCCTTGCGTTGAAGATTCTCGACCAGGGCAAGCTCGAGCGCCTCCTGGTCCGAGACTTCCATTTCGATGCACGGCACGTCGACGAGGCCAGCCTCGAGCGCAGCGTGGAACCGGCGCTCGCCGGCGATCAGCTGGTAACGGTTCGTGCCGGTCCGACGGACAATGAGCGGCTCCAGCACGCCACGACGCCGGATCGACTCGGCCAGCTCCGCGATGTCGCCGAGGGCCGAGCGCGGCTGTTCACGATTCGTCTCGATCTGATCGAGGCGCACCATCTGGCCGACACCGATGTGTGAGTGGTTCGCGAGCTCGTCCACGAAGTGGCGGTCGTGACGCATCTTTCGATCTACCGGCAGACCCCGGCGACTAGACACGGGCAATCACCTCCTCGCACAGGGCGTAGTACTCGAGGGCGCCCGAGGATCCCGGCGCGTGTTCGAAGATCGAGGCGCGGTACGCCGGACTCTCCTCGAGCCGCACCGAGCGGCTGACCACCGTGCGAAACACCTTGTCGCCGAACACGGTCGAGATCTGGTCGAGGATGTCGCGGGCAAGCACCGTGCGGCGATCGTGGAGCGTCACGACGACACCGAGCAGCTGGAGGTCGGGGTTGGCGCGCGCCTTGATTTTGTCGACCGTCTCGAGCAGGTCGTCGGTACCCTCAAGGGCGAAGAAGGCCGACTGGATCGGGATCAGCAGGTGGCTCGCTGCGACCATCGCGTTGACCGTGATCAGTCCCAGCGTCGGCGGCGTGTCGATGATGACGTACTCGTAGTTCGCAATCACCGAGGCGAGGCGGTCCTTGAGCCGGAAGTGGCCGTCGAACTGACCGGACAGTGCGCCCTCGAGCTTGGCCAGCGCGATGCGCGCCGGCGCCAGGTCGAGCGATTCGTGTTTCGTCTTCTGGATGACGCTCTCGATCGGCGTGCCCTCGAGCAGGACGTCGTACATCGACTGTGTGACGCCGTGGGGATCGACGAACGCGATCGTCGTGTTGGCCTGGGGATCGAGATCGATCAGCAGCGTCCGAATCCCCTTGTGGGCGAACGCCGCCGCGAGGTTGATCGCGGTGGTGGTCTTCCCCACCCCACCCTTCTGGTTCGCAATCGCGATGATCATGGCGCTCCGTAGTGGACCGGTGCGACAGCAATGTACGGGCCGCCGTCAAACCCTGTCAACTCCCGGGGCAAGGGGTGCGATGAAGCGCACCGCCCCGAAGATCGCCGGCAGGCCGGAGTGCCCCCGGCGCACCTCACATTTTGTACTTGCCGAGTTGCTCGGGGGTGAGCGATTCGAGCCAGTCGCGCAGCCGCTTTTCCTCGTCCTCGCCCTCGCGAAATTCGACCGCGTGCGCCTGGCTGAACACCTCGGTCGAAACCCGGATCCGCGCGCCGCAGCGCAAGGCAAGGGCGATCGCGTCCGACGGCCGGGCGTCGAGCTCGACGGTCGAGCCGTCGGTCCGGCGCACCGTGATCGTGGCGTGGAAGGTGTTCTCGACCAGGGCGTGGACGAGCACGGCCTCGACTTGGCCGCCGAGCGACTCGACCGCCGCCCGCAGCAGGTCGTGGGTCATCGGCCGCGGAGTCTGCACGCCCTCGAGCTGGAGGGCGATCGCATTCGCCTCGAATACGCCGATCCAGATCGGCAGGAACAGGTTCTCGTTGGGCTTCTTGAGGATCACGATCGGCGTGTTCGAGACCGGGTCGAGGATCAACCCACGGATCTCGACGTCGAGGTTGGCCGGCACGGGGTTGTTTGCGCTCACACCGTCAATCTCGGGGTTCGAGGCCGGCCTGTCAAGCCGCTGGAGCCGGGACGGCCGCAGTCGGCTGCCGGCGCTCGCCGAACAGGGCGTGAGCGGAGGCGCCGGCGATTTCGACCGTCACGAGTTCCCCCTCGCGGATCCCGTCCCAGGCCGGGAAATTGACGACCCGGTTGTCGTCGCCGCGCCCGCTCCAGATCCCGGCGCCCCGTTTTGCCGGGCCGTCGACCAGCACCTCGACGTGGCGGCCGATCAGCCCCTGGTTGAGAGCGAGCTGGATTTCCATCTGCAGCGCGAACAGCCGCGCGATCCGCTCGCTCGCGACTTCAGGCGCCACCCGGTCCGGGTAGCGCGCCGCCGGCGTCCGTGGGCGCGGAGAGAAGACGAAGCCGAAGAGCTGACCGAAGTGAAGCTCGGCGACGAGCTCGAGCGTCTGCTCGAAGTCACTTTCGGTCTCGCCCGGGAAGCCCACGATCACGTCGGTGGACAGCGTGATGTCGGG
>JAGSPS010000416.1 GCA_018262315.1 Deltaproteobacteria bacterium
CGGCACCGGCCGCCACGGCGCGACGCTGGTCGCGGGCGTACCCGGCGTGCTGCACGGCCAACGCACCATCGTGCTGGCCGACGACGACGGCCAGATCTTCCCGGCGCACTCGATCTCGGCCGGCCTCGACTATCCCGGCGTCGGTCCCGAGCACGCCTTCTTCCGCGACAGCGGCCGCGCGCAGTACGTGGCGATCACCGACGAGGAGGCGCTCGACGCGTTCCTCTACCTGACGCGCATGGAAGGCATCATCCCGGCGCTCGAGTCGGCCCACGCGATCGCGCAGGTGCGCAAGCTCGCGCCGACACTCCCGAAGGACGCGATCCTCCTGGTGAACCTCTCGGGCCGCGGCGACAAGGACGTGCCGACGGTTCGCAAGATCCTCCAGGAGCGCAAAGAGCGGGCGGGTTGATGGGACGCATCGGGGATTGCATGGCGGCGCTGCGCGCGCGCGGCGAACGCGCGCTGGTGCCGTTCATCACGGCAGGGGATCCCGACCTCGCCCTCACCGAGGCGCTGATCCCGGCGCTCGCCGAAGCCGGTGCCGACGTGATCGAACTCGGCGTGCCATTCTCGGACCCGACGGCCGATGGCCCGAAGATCCAGCAATCGAGCGAGCGCGCCCTCGCGTCGGGCACCACGCTGCGGCGGATCCTCGGACTCGTGAAGACGCTGCGCACCCGGACCGACGTGCCGCTGGTGCTGATGGGTTACACGAACTCCTTTCTCACGATGGGCGAGCGGGCGTTCCCGGAAGCCGCGCGCGAGGCGGGCGTGGACGGCGTCATCACCGTCGACTGTCCGCCCGAAGAAGAGCCCGCGTACTACGCGAATCTCGAAGCCTGCGGCGTAGACGCGATCCTGCTCGCCGCGCCGACTACCACCGCAGCGCGCCTCGCGATGCTCGCGAAGCGCACGCGGGGATTCTTCTACTACGTGTCGCTGACGGGAGTCACCGGCGCGCGCACGGGTCTGCCGCCGCGCCTGGTCGAAAACCTGGCGCGGATTCGCGCCGTCTCGGATGTGCCGGTATGTGTGGGTTTCGGCGTCTCGACGCCCGAGCAGGCCGCCTTCATCGGCCAGCACGCCGACGGCGTGGTGGTGGGCTCCGCGCTGGTCGACCGCATCGCGCGCGCGTCGAGCCGCGAGGCGGCAATCGACGACGCAGCGGCCTTCGTCGCGGCGCTGAAGGCGCCGCTCACGCAAGCCCGCGGAACGCGCGCGCAGGGCGCCGCAGGCGAACGAAGTCGATGAGGGCGCGCTGAGCGCGACGATCCGCGTGCTCGTTCCGGGCGACGAGCCGGCGCTCGACGCTTTCTTCGCCGCGCATCCGCACACCACGCTGTTCTTCCAGAACAACCTGCGCAAGGGCGGGCTCGTCGACCGCGGCGCCGTCTACCAGGCCAGCTATGCCGCCGCCTTCGAGGCGGGCGCGATCAGCGCACTCGCGAACCACTGCTGGAACGGCAACATGCTGCTCGAAGCGCCGCGCCATCTCGAAGCCGTCGCGCGCGCGGCGGTGCGCGCGAGTGGTCGTGCGGTGAGCGGCATCCTCGGACCGCGCGCGCAGGTGATCGCCGCGCGTGTGGCGCTCGGTCTCGAAACCGCCTCGCCGTACCTGGACTCCATCGAGGACCTCTTCGCGCTCGAGCTGGATCAGTTGCGGGTGCCCGCGCCGCTCGCGCGCGGTGAGTGGCTCTGCCGCAGGCCGCGCGATCGCGAGCTGGCGATGCTGATCGCATGGCGCCACGACTACCGCCACCGGCATCTCCATGAACAGCCGGGCGAGGCGCTCGTCGCGAAGTGCCGCGAGGAGATCCAGCGCCACCACGACGAGCACGCGCACTTCGTGCTCGAACGCGGCGGCGAAGCCGTTGCGTATGCCGCGTACAACGCCGCGCTGCCGAGCTGCGTGCAGATCGGCGGCGTGTGGACGCCGCCGCCGCTGCGCTCGCAGGGCTACGCGCGTGCGGCCGTCGCGGGCGCGCTGCTCGCGGCGCGCGAACGCGGCGTTCCGCGCAGCGTGCTCTTCACGGAAGGGGACAACCATCCCGCGAAGGCGGCGTACCGCGCGCTCGGCTATCAGCGCGTCGGCGACTACGGGATGGCGATGTTCGGTGGCGGAGAGGCCCGCTGACCGGCGCGAGAGCGCTTGCTACCCGCGCACCGACTCGACCACGCGCAGGTAGTTCGTCGCGAGGACCTTCTGGATCCGCTCCGCGCTCCAGTGCCGGCGCAGCATGTGCTCGACCAGGCGCGGCAGCTCGAGCGGGCTCTTCAGATCGCGCGGCGGGGTGATCGCGCCGTCCCAGTCGGAGCCGAGCGACGCGTGGTCTTCGCCGACCGTGTTCACGATGTGCTCGACGTGGCGAATCACCGACTCGCTGCGGCCGCCCCACGCGGAATCGCCGAGGAAGCTCGACTGGTACATCACGCCGATCGTGCCGCCGCTGTCGGCGATCGCGCGGAGTTGTTCGTCGTCGAGGTTGCGCCAATGGGGCGTCACGCCGGTGACGCCGGTGTGCGTGACGATCAAGGGCAGCGAGCGATCGTGCACGGCGATCGCGTCGAAGAAGCCCTCGCGGTTGATGTGCGCGAGGTCGACCAGGATGCGCTTCTCGTCGAGGCG
>JAGSPS010000166.1 GCA_018262315.1 Deltaproteobacteria bacterium
ATCGCGAAGTCGTAGTGCTCGGCGCGCAGCGGCCGGAAGCGCAGCCCCTTGCTGCGCGCGACCGGCTCGATCGTGACGCCCCAGTCCGCGCGCTTCTGCGCGATCGCCGCGGCCACGGCGTAGTGCGAGCGCGGCTCGTAGGCGAAGCCGGGGGGGCGCCGGCCCGCGAGCACGCCGTCGATCAGCACGCGCGTGCCGCTGCCGCGATTGCGGTTCACCATGCGCAGCGACGCGTCGTCGAGCAGCGCGGCGATCTCGCGCGTCTCGTCGGCGCGCGTCGCGACGCCCTGCATCCGCAGATAGCCGCGCAACAGCCGCAAGCCTGCGCCCAGAAACGGTTGGTTGTAGCGACCCGTGGCGGGGTCGAGCAGGTGCATCGGCGCCGCGTCGCACTCGCCGCGCTGCGCCGCCGCGAGGCCCCCCTGCGAGCCGACCGCCTGCACCTTCACGGTGAAGCCTTCGCGCGCAAGCGCGCTCGCGATGCGGTCGAGCCCGGCGCAATGGCTGCCGACGACGACGAGGTCGGCGACGGCATGACCGGAGCCGATCAGCGTGACGTCTACGAGTGTATTGGCCTCGACGATCTCCGTGTTGCGCGGCACGCGCACGAAGCCGTCGGCGCGGCTCCACGCCGTCACGCTGCCGCTGCCCTTGCCCATCGGGTACGCCGCGAGCTGGCCGTCGTCGCGCCGCACGAGACCGACGAGCAGATACTCGAGGCGCCCGCGCTCGGAACTCGTCTGCACGGCGAGCCGCGCACGCAGCGTTTCACGTGGACCTGCGCCCACGCCGCCCATCCGGCGCAGCACCGGCGCCACGAACTCGTGGAAGGTGAAGATCGCCGAGGTCGGGAAGCCGGGCAGGATCACGACGGGCTTGCCGCGATGCGCCGCCAGGCAGATCGGCTTGCCCGGTTTCAGCGCCACGCCGTGTACGACGACACCCGGATCGAGCGCCGCGACGACGCGCGCGTTGAGATCGCCCTCGCCCTTCGAGGTGCCGCCCGAAAGCAGCACCAGGTCGGCGCCGGCGAGGGCGCGACCCAGCGCTTCGCGCACGGCGGCTTCGTCGTCGCGGAAGGCGCCGAGGAACCAGGCTTCTCCGCCCAATTCGGCGACGGCGTCGGCGAGGATGCGGCCGTTGCTGTCGTAGACGAGGCCCGCGCGCATCGGCGCGCCGGGCTGCACGATCTCGTCACCGGTCGAGAGGATCGCGACGCGCGGCCGGTGCACCACCGCGACTTCGTGCGCGCCGATCGCGGCGAGTACGCCCGTTTCGCGCGACGTGAGGCGCGTGCCCGCAAACAGCACGGTCTCCCCTGCGCCGACGTCGGTGCCCGCGAACGACACTGCGCCGCCCGGCACCACGGCGCGTCGCACCACGACACGGTCGCCGTCGAGGTCGGTCACTTCGACGGGCACCACCGCGTCGGCGCCGCGCGGCAGCATCCCGCCGGTCGCGATCGGCGACGCCTCGCCGTGCCCGACTTCGCGCGCGGGCGCGACCCCGGTCGGGATCGACTCGCCCGTGAGGCGCAGCCGCACCGGCGCTTCTTCGGATGCGCCGAAGCTGTCTTCCGCGCGCACCGCGAAGCCGTCCATGTTGGAGCGGTCGAAGCCCGGCACGTCGATCGCGGCGCACACGTCGGCGGCGAGCACGCGGCGGTGCGCGTGCTCGAGTGGCACGCGCTCGGCGCTGCGCACGTCCGCGTCGATCGCGGCGAGCCAGCGTCGCTCCGCTTCGTCGCGATCGACCACTTCGAGGAACTGTTGCTGCTTCACGCCACCACCTGATCGCCTTCGTTCGCCCGCGGCTCCTTGCGCGCAGCGTTCAGAGGCTCTTCCGGTCGAGCCACTTCTCGACGACCGGCACGCGCCAGCTCGCGAGCGCGTCGAGCAGGCGCTCGGGGTCCTCGTCGACGAGCAACATCGCGCGGTGCTCGGCCCGCACGAAACGCTCGGCGACCGCGCTGTCCAGGAATGCCTGTAGTGGCGCGTAGTAGCCGTCCACGTCGAGCAGCGCGCACGGCTTTGCGTGCAGGCCGAGCTGCGTCCAGGTCCACGCTTCGAAGGTCTCCTCCAGCGTGCCGATGCCGCCGGGCAGCGCGACGAAGGCGCCCGACAGCTCGGCCATGCGCGCCTTGCGCTCGTGCATCGAGTCCACAACCTGGAGTTCGGTGAGACCACGGTGCGCGACTTCCCGGGCTTCGAGCGCCCGCGGCAGCACGCCGATCACCTCGCCGCCCTGCGCGAGCGCGGCGTCCGCGATGGCTCCCATCAGCCCCACGTGCGCGCCGCCGTAGACGAGACCGAGCCCGCGTTTCGCGATCGCGGCGCCGAGCCGCTCGGCTGCGGCGCGATAGCTGGGTCGCGCGCCCGGGCTCGATCCGCAGAACACGCAGATGCGTTTCATGGCTGGTACTCTTCATCGTAGAGCAGCACTTCGACCTCGGCTCCTTCGGGCATGCCCTCGAGCGAACGCGGCACGAGCACGCAGCCGTCGGCGCGCACCGTCGAGGACAGGATCGACGCGCCCGACGTCGCGAGCGGAACGACCAGTCCGTTCTCGATCGCAACGCGCACGTAGTCCACGCGTCCCACCTGCGAGCTGATCTTGCGCGCCAGCGGCACGCGAACCCGACGGTGCGGCCAGACGCGCGAACGGCCGCCGAGCCCGCGGATCGTCGGCCCGGCGAAGAACTCGTACGCGCACAAACACGAGACGGGGTTGCCCGGCAACAGGAATACCCAGGCCTGATGGGCCTCGCCGCTCGCCTTCGGCTCGCTACGCGGGAGGAGCGTTGGTTGGGGCTGGCTCGTGAAACGGGCGCCCATGTCATGATCTTCGCTCGCCTGCGGCTCGCTGCGCGGGCGCTGGGCGCCCTTGCCGATCCGCCCGACGCCTGCCGGGCTCGATGGGCGCATCGCGATGCCGTGGAAGTCGAGGGATCCCAGCTCGGCGACGAGGCGTGGCGCATGATCTTCCTGGCCGACCGACGAGCCGCCCGACACCAGCAGCACGTCGGCCTCCGGGCTCTCGAGCGCATGGCGGATGCGATCGGGCTGGTCGGGCAGGATCTCGAACGGCAACACGACGCCGCCGTCCCGCGCCACCAGCGCGCGCAGCACCACCGAGTTCGAATCCACGATGCGGTGTCCGCTCGGCACGCTCCCCGCGGGCAGCAACTCGTCGCCGGTCACGATCAGGGCGACGCGCGGACGCCGCACGCAGCGCGCGCTCGCGACGCCGATCGCCGCGAGCAGACCGGCGTCCTGCGGTCGCAAGCGCCGGCCCGCGCGCAGCACCAGCTCGCCTGCCTTCACGTCTTCGCCGATCGCGCCGACGTTCTTGCGCGGCGCCACCGGCTCGCGCACTTCGAGGCGGCCGTCGCGCTCGCTCGCCACTTCTGCCATCACCACCGCGTCGGCGCCTTCGGGCAGCGGCGCGCCGGTCATGATGCGCACGGCCTGGCCCCTGGCGACGCGGCCTTCGAACGCGCGACCCGGCAGCGCGAGGCCGATCACCTCGAGCGCGATCGGGTCGTAGTGCGAAGCGCCGAAGCTGTCTTCGCCGCGCAGCGCATAGCCGTCCATCGCCGAGCGTGCGAAGGACGGCACCGGCGCAAGCGCGCGCACGTCGCCGGCCAGTACGCGTCCCACCACGTCGGCGAGCGGGACCTCTTCGGCGTCGAGCCGATGCGTGTTCGCGGCGACGAAACGCTCGACGTCCTCGACGTCGGCGCGTTCCGCAAAGCCACGCATGCGAACGTCTCGGGGGGGGCCAGCCACGCGCTATTCCTAGCGAACCACAAAGGAGACTGCGTCGAGCCGCGCGCCGTCGGGCGCGACGAGCGCCAGCTCGTGGCGGCCCCGCGCGAGCGGCCACAGCAGAGGCGCGCCGGCCGAGCCGATCGCGAGGCCGTCGATCGACAAGGTCGCCTGTGGATCGCGGGGCGCCGCCTCGATCCAGGTGCGCTCGCGCGCGTCGGGGATGTCGGGGTCGAGCACCAGCACCGCGCCGTCCTGCGGCGCGACGATGCGACGCGGCGCCGCCGCAGCGTGCGTGGCAGTAGAAAGTGCAGCAGGGTCGGTGCCGGCGAGGAACCACTCGGCGTTGGCCCGCACGAGACCCGCCGGTGCGACCGGCGCTTCGCTCGGCAGATCCGCGTGCAGCGCGTGCACGATCGCGAGCCACGCGGGCGCGGCGCCGTCCACGCCCGACACGCTCCACATCGAGTCGCCGGAGAAGTTGCCGACCCAGACGCCGACCGTGAAGCGCGCCGTGAAACCGACGCACCAGTTGTCGCGCATGTCCTTGCTCGTGCCGGTCTTCACGGCGCTCCAGACGCGTGTCGCGAGGGGGCTCTCGAGTCCGAAGCTGGGCGCGCGGCTGGCGCGGTCCGCGAGCACGTCCGCCACCAGGAAGGCGGCTTCCGGCGTGAAGACGCGCTGCGCGGCGCCGTTTGCGCGCGGCTCGACGTGCAGCGGCGCGAAGGCGCCGCCGGTCGCGAGAGCGCGGTACGCGCCGACCATCTCCCAGAGCGACACGTCGGCCGAGCCGAGCGCGAGCGAGTCGCCGTAGAACTCGGCGTCGCGCATGCCGTCGAAGCCGAGGCGGCCGAGCACGGCGACGAAGTCGTCCACCGTCACCAGCTGGAGTAGCCGCACGGCCGGCACGTTCCGCGACGACGCGAGCGCCTCGCGCACCGCGACGGGACCGCGAAAGCTGCGGTCATAGTTCTCCGGGCGATAGCTGCCGAGCGCGGTGACGACGTCGAGCGGCGCGTCGTCGAGGCGCGTCGCCGCGGTGACGAGTCTGCGGTCGAAGGCGCGCGCGTAGAGGAAGGGTTTGAGGCTCGACCCCGCCTGGCGCTTCGCGCGCACGCCGTCCACGAAGCGCGCGCTCGACAGCGCGCCGCTGCCGCCCACGTAGGCGAGCACTTCGCCGCTGGCGTTGTCCACGACGAGCGCGGCGGCGTCGCGCACGTTGCGGTCGTGCAGCTCCGCGACCTGGCTGGCGAGCACTTCGGCGACGAGACGCTGTAGCGACGCGTCGAGCGTGGTGGCGACGCGCGCGGGCGCACCGTCGCGCAGCAGGCGCGCGGCGAGGTGCGGCGCCAGCTTCGCTCGCGGTCGCACGGCGGGCGCCGAAGCGAACACGAGCGCGCTGCGCGCTCCGATCTCGCCGCACGGCGCGCCGCTCGGGCGCTGCGCCGCGATCCGGCACGCGCGCGTCGCGACGGCTTCGCGGTCCGCGTTCGGCGCGCGCACGAGCGCTACGAGTAGCGCCGACTCGGCTTCGCCGAGCCCGTGCGGATCGCGGTCAAAGAGTCCGCGCGACGCCGCGGCGACACCCTGTAATTCGCCCCGGAAGCTGGCGAGGTTGAGGTGCGCTTCGAGGATCTCGTCCTTGCTCCACGCCGCGTCGAGAGCACGCGCGGCGCGGAGCTGACGCAGCTTCGCGACCAACACATGATCTTCGCCGCTCGCCTTCGGCTCGCTACGCGGGAATCGGGAAGAGCCCTTCGAAGTGACGCGGAGATTCATTGTCGCTTCGCCGCTCGCCTTCGGCTCGCTACGCGGGATAGGATGCGCGCGCAGCGAGGGATCGAGCAGAGCGGCGACCTGCATCGTCAGCGTGCTGGCGCCGCGCATGCGACCGCGCGTGATTCCGTCGCGCAGCGCAGCGGCAATGGCGATCCAGTCGACGCCGCCGTGTTCGCGGAAGCGGTGGTCCTCCGTCTCGATCAGCGTCGCGACCAGCACGGGTGACACGTCGCGCAGCGGCGTCCACGCGAGGCGGCGTCCGCTGCGGTCGACGCGGCGCTCGTGCAGCACGGCGCCGTGGCGATCGACCAGCACGGCCTCCGAAGTGGCGAAGCGCGCGCGCACCGACGCGAAGTCGGGCAGCGCGGGCGGTCGCGTCAGCCACTCCGTCGCGCCGAGCGCCGCCACTGCCACGAGCGAGACGGCACGACACGCGCGACTCCGCGTCACGGCGCCACCTCGACGACTTCGTTCGGTCGCTCGCCCATGCGCTCGGGTGCGTACATCGCCTCGACGCGCGTCGGTGGCATCTCGAACCTGCCGGACTGGTTGAGGCGCACGGTGTACTCCGCCGTGAACTGGCCCTTCGGCGCAAACTCGTAGTAGCGGCGGAAGACTTCGAGGCCGCGCTCGGTGAAGGCTTCCCACGCGGCGCCGGTGTCGCGCTCGTTGCCGGCGAGCAGTTGGTCGCCGCCGAGGCCGCGGCCGAGGAGAGTCGCGCCGGCCGGAAGCGGATCGCTCAGCACCACCCAGCTCGCCTGCGCATCGGCGTCGACGCGGACGCGCACGCGCGCGACGTCGCCGCGGCTCCACTGTCCCAGCGTGCGCTGCGACACCGGTTCCCAGGTCTTTTCGATGTGGTAACCGCTCTCGAGCGCCTTGGTGAGCGGCAGTGCCGCGAGGCTCTGCACCAGCGCCCAGGGTGCGCCCGTGCCCTCGTGTTGCAGCGCGAGCACGGCGCGCGCGTCCGGCCACGCGAGCTGGAAGGCGGCGCCGCTCGGCGACTCCCCCCACGCGACGTGCTTCGCGGCCGCGCCGATCTCGACCCTCGTGGTGCCGGTGACGGGCGCCGCTTCGTAGACGCGCGAGAAGCCTTCGAGCGCGAGCACGCCCCAGGCGTTTGCCGTCGTGGTGGGCCATGCGCCTTCGCGCTGGAGCGCGAGCGCTGCGCGCATCATCCGCGGCACTTCTGCGTTCCACGACGGCGCGCCGAGCCGCGAGAGCACCAGCTTCGCCGCGTTCACGTCGGCGGTGGCGAGCAGCCAGTCTACGATGCCGCCGCGACTCGTCGCGAAGCCGAGCGTCGTGCCCTGCACGTCGAGGCGGGCGCGCAGCAGCGTGTCGGCTTCGCTGCGGCGCGCGTCGCGCTGCGGAAGGCCCGGTACGCGCTCGAGCACCGAGATCCAGTCGAGCAGCCCGCCGTTGGTGAGCAGCATCGGCGGGGTCGCGATCGATCCGACCAGCGCGGGCGTCGCGCGACCGTGACGCGCCAGCGCCTCGACCGCCGCCAGCTTCCGCAGCGGCAGATCGGCGGCGCGGATCATCTCGTTGCGCGTGACGCCGCCTTCGACGAAGCGCGTGAGCGCGCCGAGCATGCGCTCGCGCGACGCCGCCCGGAGCCAGGTGATGCGACCGGGAAGAAGCGCGCGAAGCCGTCGCCGTCGAGATAGGACGGCAGCGCTTCCATCGCGGCGCGCCAGCGCTCGGCGTCGCGCAGCGCAACGGCGACACTCGCCTGCTGCTCCAGACAGAAATACGGATACTGCTGCATGGCGCGGTCGATGCCGTCGCGGCCGGCGGCGAGGCTCGGGCGCAGCGCGACATCGAGTCCGCCGCGATTCGCGAGCGCGCCGGCGGGGCGTTCGACCTCGATGCGCTCGCTGTTCGCGACTTGCAGCAGCGTCGCGTGCAATACGCGCACCGGAACGGCAGGGACGACGCGCTGGGCGATCTTCATCTGGTCGCGGATGCCGCTCGCGCTCTCGACGTCGAGCTGCCAGTCGAGCGACGCGACGCCGGCCGGCACGTCGACGTCCCAGCTCAGCTCGCGCGCTTCGCCGGCTTGCAGCGCCGCCGCGATCGGCGCGAGGGCGACTGGCAGGCCGGTGACGGTCGCGCGCAGCGTCACCTGCTGCGCGACGTCGGTGGTATTGCGCAGCGAGACGCCCGCGGCGAAGCGATCGCCTTCGCGAACGAATTGCGGCAGGCCCGCGAGGATCATCAGCTCCTGCGTGGTGCGGATCGAAGCCTCGCCCGAACCGAAGCGCGCGTCGCCGCCGGTGGCGACCGCGGCGATCCGGAAGCTGGTGAGCGAATCATTGAGCGGAATCTCGACCTTCGCGTCGCCCGCCGCGTCCAATGGAACCCGCGCCTGCCACAACAAGAGTGTGTCGAACAGTTCGCGCGTCGCCTGCTTGCCGCCGCCGCCGCCGCTCGGCACCGCCTTGCGGCCGAAGTGGCGCTTGCCCACCACCTGCATCGACGCGCTTGCCGTGTGCACCGCGTAGGCGCGCCGTCCCATCATCGCATCGAGCAGCTTCCAGCTCTGGTTGGGCCAGAGTTCGAGGAGGCCCTCGTCGATCGCGGCGATCGCCACTTCGGAGCCGGGCGGCGGCGCGGCGCCGTTGGGCGTGCGCACCGCGATGCGCACCTGCGCCCTTTCGCGCACGCGGTAGCTCGGCTGCCCGGGCTCGACGCGCACCGCCAGCTCATTGTCGCGCTGGCCAACGCGGATCTCGGCGATGCCGAGCCGGTAGGCGGGCTTCGCGAGATCGACGATGCCCGTCGGCGCCGGCTCCGCTTCGCGCCCGCGCACCGCGAGGACGGAGACGTAGACATTCGGCGCGAAGCTGCCGAGTACCGGCACTTCGACTACGGGGTCCTTGCCCGAGACTTTCGTCACGAAGCTGTCGGCGACGCCCTCACGTTCGACCGAGACCAGCGCGGTCGCTTCGCGGAACGGCATGCGCACCTGGAAGCGCGCGGTGTCGCCGGGCTCGTAACGCATCTTCTCGGGGACGACGTCCATGCGGTCGCCTTCGCCCTGCGCGAACCAATCGTCGCCGGCGCCCGCGACATACACCGTGACGTTCGTCGTGGCGACGCGGCCGAGCCAGTCGGAGCTGCGCGCCACCAGCACCAGCTCGCCCGCGAGCGGCGGCGGCGCCGAGCAGCGGAAGCGGCCCGCGCGGTCGCTGCGATTCCAGCAGAACGAACCGATGCGCCGCACCTCTTCGACGTTCTCGTAGGCGTAGTAGCCGCCGACCATGCGCTTGCGCGCGGCGTAGGAGCGGCGCTCGTAGGCGTCGATCGCGACGCCGGCGAGCCGCAGCGGTTGCCCGTCGAGATCGAGCACGACGCCTTCCACTTCCAGCGGCTTGCCGAGTTCGGCGGAGCGCGGCGCGCGCAGCCCGACGACGCGCGACGCCGGCCAGATCGGCACCGTGCGCGAACTCGTCGACACTTCGCCGCTGGGATCGCGGAACTCGAGCTCGGCCTGCACATCGAGCGGGCGATCGGCGTGCGGCAGGCCGGCGACGATCGCGCGCGCCGTGCCGGCGGTGTCGAGCGTGAGCTGCTGCGTCGCAACCGGACCCCTCGCGCCAGCGTCCTTCGGCTCGTGCCACACCGCGCCGAGCGATCCGTCTTCGCCCCACAGCCACTCGGTCTTCCAGTACGGCTCGGACTCGCCGAAACTGCGGCGGCGCACGCCTTCGGTGACGCCGCCCTGCGCGAACGCGAAAGCGTCGTAACCCGCGAAGCTCAGCTCGTTGTGCTGGCGGATCTGGGTTCGCAGCGTCACCGGCAGCGACGACGCGCCGCCGCCCGAAAGATGTTGCACCGCGAGGTCGAGCGGGAACTCGCCCGCCGCGACGACGGCGTCGCGCGGCGGCGAGAGCACACCGCGCATCAGCGGCACGCGAAACTCCTCGACGCGGAAGCTGCCCGAGGCCGGGTTGTACTCCGACGCTTTGCGCGGAACCAACCGGACGCTGTAGCTGCCGAGCTTCGCCTGCTTCGGAATCTTCCATTCGTCGACGGCGCTGCCGTTCGCGTCCCACGCGACGGCTACCTCGAACTTGTCGTCGCTGCCGGCGTGCGCGATCTCGAGCTTCTCGGGGCGCTCCTCCGGCGGCACCTGCGCGAAGCCCGCGAGCACCGGCTTTCGCAACACGTGCTTCATGTGCACGGTGTCGCCCGCGCGCAGCAGCGTGCGGTCGAAGATCGTGTGCGCGTCCGTCGGGCTCGCGCGCCACTCGGTCTCGAAGCCGAAGCGCCACGACTCGATGCCCTCTTGCCAGCTCGTGTGGGTGATGCCGAGTTGGCCATCGGCCTTCGCAAGCACCAGCAGACCGCCGCTGTAGGCGGTCCAGCCGTCGCCGCAATGCGGTCCGGGGTTCGGATCTGGCAGACCGGCGACACGCGCGATGCCGCTCGCGTCGGTGGTGGCCGAGGCGAGGATCGTGCCGTCGCAGTGGGCGACGCTCACGGCCGCACCGGCGACGGGCTGCGCGGCATCGAGCGTGGTGACCCACACCAGCGACGACTCGCGGCCCCACTTGAAGTGCACCGCCAGGTTCGTGACGAAGGCGCCCGCCGCCACGTACATCGGCCCCGGCGGATCGAGCAGCGCCGTGCCGAGCAGCTTCGACTCGATCTCGACGACGTGCAGACCCGGACCCGCGAGCGGAATGCCGACGACTTCCGCCTCGTCGCCGTCCTGCGCCTTCGGCAGCGCGAGCGGCTGCGGCGACGCCGCGAGCCCTTCCATCGCGAAGATCGACGCGTTGTCCTCGTGCGTCACGAGCGCATTCAGCCAGGCGAGGATCGCGCGCGGCTCATCTGCCGCGACGAGCGCCGAGCGCGCCGCGACGCTGCCGGTAACCGCGAGCCCGCGCAGCGTCGCGTCCGCACCGGCGTGGCGCAGCGCGACGGGCAGCACGGGACTCGCCGACTCCACGATCCCGAACTTCGCCGCGAACTTCGCGAGCGGCGGGTAGCGATCGGTCGCGACCTCGATCGCGCTCTGGCTCGCATCGAGCGCGCGGCCCGCGTCGTCGCGCAGCTCGGAGGGAAGCTCGACCCTGAACTTCGCGCGCGGCGGGAACGGCGCGTCGAAGATCAGGGCGTTGACGAGCGGGTCGCCGTCGCTCGGATCGCCGCGCCGCACCGGCCAGCTGCGCGCGGTCGCGCCGTTCTCCGTGACCTGTCGCAGCACGATGCGCGACGCCGTCTCCCACGGCACGGCAGACGAGAACGACAGCGAAAAACGCCGCAGCGGTACGCAGGCGGCCTTCGCGTTCTCGCGCTCGCACCAGAGGCGCGCGCTGAACAGCGGTCGCACTTCGTACTCGAAGACCTGTTCCTTCTCGGTGGCGACGCCCGTGGCGGTGGCGATGCCCGCGCCCCACGAGAGCGTGAGCTTCGCGCCGGGTGCGAAGCGCTGGCGCGCTTCCAGCACCAGCAGGCGCGGGTCGCCGGGTTCCCAGTCGAGGCTCGCGAGGATCGCGTCGCGATCGCCGCCTTCGACGATGCGCAGGCCGATCGGGTCGGGCAGCCCCGCGACGCGCACGACGGCATGCGCCTCGACCGAGTCGCGTGTCGCGGGGGCGTCGAGCTTCAACGCGAAGCGCTGGTCCTCGTCGATGCTGCGCGACCACGGCGCGTTCTCGAGCACCGCGGGGCCGCCGGTCGAGAACGCGAACTCGCGCTGCCCACCGATCGCAGCGCCCGCGAGCGTGCGCGCATCGCCCGACAGCGTGAAGCGACAGCGCACGCCCGCCGGGAGATCCTCCGCAAAGGTGAAGACCCACGTGTACGCGTCCGCCCAGCGCGCGCTGCCCTTCGCGGCGCACTCGATTGCGAACGGATCGGCGGCGCTGCGCGGATCGCCGAGCGGCACCATCGGCTCGGAGAAGCGCGCGCTCGCCTGGCGGACCTGCTTGGCGGTGCCTTGCGGCGCGAAGGAATCGATCCGCGCGGCCATTGCGGCGCCCGGGATCATCAGGACGAGTGCCAGCACGAGACCCAGACGAAGCGCAGAGCGATTCAAACGTCCCCTCCAGCGGACGATGGTCCGGCGGCGTAGGATCCCGCGGCTGGGGGCAACATGCGAGGGGCCGGGTCGATCCGCTCGACTGGACTTCCGCGCGTCGCCCGGACGGTCCCAAATCGAACGACTTCGCGTTGGGGAGGGAGTAACGTGACTCGGTTCTCGTCTGCGCTCGCGTTCACGGCTTCGCTGCTGATCGGGGTTTGTCTGGCGACCTCGAGCGTCGCCTCGGACCTCGTGGTGGTCAGCAACAACACGGGCAAGGTGCTTCGCTACGGGC
>JAGSPS010000167.1 GCA_018262315.1 Deltaproteobacteria bacterium
TCCGATCTGCTGCGCGCGCTGCGCGAAAGCCTCGACTCCTACGATCTCACCCACGACCGCCACGGCCTGCTGCGCCTCGTGCTGCAGATCGCCGTCACCGCCACCGGCGCCGACCGCGGCTCGCTGATGCTCTGGGACGAGCGCGAGCGCGTGCTGCGCGTCGAGGTCGCGATCGGGATCGAGGACGAGTTGATCCCGAAGATCCGCGTGCAGCCGGGCGAGGGCATCGCCGGCCGCGCCTTCGCCGCCGAGCGCTCGATCCTGCTGCACGGCAAGGCCGACCGCACGCGCTTCGACATCGTGCGCGAACGCGACGACGTCGAGTCCGCCATCTCCGCGCCGCTCGCCCACGGCGGTCGCGTGATCGGCGTGCTGAACCTGTCGCACGCGCGCCATCAGAACCAGTTCGGCGCCAGCGAACTCGAGTTCGTCGACGAACTCGCGCGAATCGACGCGCGCATCATCGCGCGCGCCGAGGAGTTCCACGGTCTGGTGCGCGAATCGCAGACGCTGCGCGCCGAGACCGACGTGCGGCGCCTGCTTGCGCGCGACGAACCGCTGGCGCGCCGTCTCGCGTCCGTGTGTACGGGACTCGCAAGCCAGCTCCACGGTGGCGTGTGCCAGCTCTACCTGCGCGAGTCGGAGTCCGAGTCGCTGCTGCTGCAAGCGGCCTCGACCCCGCTCGACCCGCTCGCGAACCGCGAGCATCTGCACTTCGGGCAGGGCCTGCCGGGTCGCGCCGCGGTGCTGCGCCGCCCCGTCGCCCTCGGCGGCGGCGCGGCCGACGCCGGGCTCTGCTACACGGCGATTCCGCTGCTCGCCGGCGAGGAAGTCGTCGGGGTGCTCGCGGCGCAGGGCGAGCGCGTGGCCGGCGAAGCCGAATCGGGCATGGAGCGGCTGCAAGCCGCAGCCGACGCGCTTGCCGACGAACTCGCCGGTGCGCTGCGCGAAGCGCGCATGGAGCGCGATTCGCGTCGCGCGGCGCGGCTCGCGGAGATGGTCACCGCGCTCGGCGCCTGCCAGGACGAGCGGGAAGTGGCCGACCAGGTGACCACGTCGGCGCTCGCGCTGCTCGAAGCGCAGGACGCCGTGCTGCGCTTGCGGGAAGAATCCTCGGGTCGCTTCCGGATCGCGTCGTGGAGCGGCGTGGGCGAGTGGCGCAAGGCGGCGCTCGCGGAACTCGAGCGCAAACTCGCCACCGACGCGATGCGCGGCCGGCAGCTCGTGCGCGTCGGAGATCTGGCGGGCGATCCGGCATGGTCGCAACACGCGGTCGGCGTCGGCACCGCGATGATCGCGCCGCTGCTGCGCGACGGTCGGGCGATCGGTTGTCTCTCGGTGCTCGGCAAGGTGGCTGACGACCCGCTGCTCGGCGAGCGGTTCGGTCCTTCCGAGGAGTGCGTGCTGACGCAGCTCGCCCAACACGCGCAGGTGGCGCTCGCGGGGCTCGTGCGCCCCGAGCGCAGCGACGCCGATCCGGTGACGGGCCTGCTGACGCAGCGCGCGTTGCACGAGCGTCTCGAAGCGGAGCTGGCGCGTTCGCGCGCACGCGGCCACTCGTTGGTGCTCGCCATGCTGCGCGTCGAAGGGCTCGAAGCGCTGCGCGAGCCGACCCAAGCCGACGCCGCGGAGCGCGCCGCGCTCGCGCTCGCACAGGCGCTGCGCGCGTCGTTGCGCGACTTCGACGTCGTGGCGCGCCCGGAGCCCGGGGTCTTCGCGGCGATCGTGCCCGAGCCCGACGGCGAAGTGCCGCCGCTGCTGGTCGCGGTCTACCGCGCCGCCCGCGAGGCGCTCGACGCACAGGGCGACGCCGCGCATGGCCTCGAGTTGCGCCTCGGCTACGCCGTCTTCCCGCAGGACGGCGCCAATGCCGCCGCGCTCGACCGAATCGCCCGCGAGCGTCGCGTCGAGGCGCTCTGATCGGCAGGCCTCCCCAGCCCCGCATCACGGATCGGATCGAGGAGGCGGCATGGCGCAGTCGCGCCCGAGGACGCTCGGCGCCGCCCGCTGCCGCCGCTGCGCATCGGTCCCGAGCACGTATTGACGGGGCCGAGCTCCTCGCGTTGACTCCCGGAGATGTCCCCCACGAACTCCTCGAGCGACACCGGCTTTCTGCAAGAACCCCCGCAGCTCCCCAATCAGTACGACGCGGACGCACTGCTGCGCAGCCATCTGCGCCGCAGCGTCGACCCGGACGTGCTGCGCGCGATCGAGCCGTCGCTGCGCCGGATGGGCGACCTTGCGGCCGGCCGCCTGCTCGAACTCGCGCACCGGCATCGTCGCGACGAGCCGGTGCATGTGCCCTTCGACGCCTGGGGCCGCCGCATCGACGAGGTGCGCGTGAACGAAGCCTGGCGCGAGTACGCGCGCGTCGCGGCGGAAGAGGGACTCGTCGCCATCGCCTACGAGCGCGCGCACGGTCGCTTCTCGCGCGTGCAGCAGTTCGCGCTGGCGTATCTGTTCCACCCGTCGAGCCAGGTCTACACCTGTCCGTTGGCGATGACCGACGGCTGCGCGCGCACGCTCGAGGTGCTGGGCAGCGGGCTGGGTGCCGAACGCGATCGCGTGCTCTCGCATCTGCTCTCGCGCGACCCCGCGCAGGCCTGGACCTCCGGACAGTGGATGACCGAGCGCATCGGCGGCTCGGACGTCGGACTCTCCGAAACCGTCGCGCGCTACGACGGCAACGGCGCCTTCACGCTGCACGGCACCAAGTGGTTCACTTCCGCGCTGACCTCGCAGGTGGCGCTCACGCTCGCGCGACCCGAGGGCAACGGGCTCGGCGGCAAGGGCCTCGCGCTCTTCCTCGTCGAGGTGCGCGACGCAGCGGATCGCATGCAGGGCATCACCGTATTGCGTCTCAAGGACAAACTCGGAACGCGCCTTCTCCCGACCGCCGAGTTGTCGCTCGAAGGCACGCCGGCCGTGCCGGTCGCCGGCCTCTCGGACGGTGTGCGCAACATGACGACGATGCTGAACCTCACGCGCACCTGGAACGCCGTGTGCGCCGCCGCGACGCTGCGCCGCGGCCTGGCGCTGGCGCGCGACTTCGCGCGGGCGAAGCGCTGCTTCGCTTCGTGCAACCGATCGCCAAGCTCACCACGGGTCGTCAGACCGTCGCGGGCGCGAGCGAAGTGCTCGAGGCGTTCGGCGGCGCGGGCTACGTCGAGGACACCGGGCTTCCGGAGCTGCTGCGCGACGGCCAGGTGCTCTCGATCTGGGAGGGCACCACCAATGTGTTGGCGCTCGAGGCGTATCGCGCGGCGCTGCGCGCCGACGCGCTGCCGCCCGTGCTCGAAGAGATCCGCCGCCGCGCCGAGGCGGCCAACCACGCGTCGCTGCGCGAAGCCGCGGGAGTGGCGCTGCGCGCCGCCGATCACATCGAGTCGTGGTGGTCGGAGGCCGGGGTGCGCGGGCCCTGGCTGCACGAAGCGGCGGCGCGCCATTTCGCATTGACGGCCGGCCGCACGCTCGCGCTCGCGCTGCTGGTCGCGCACGCCGATTGGGCGCTCGCGCACGAGCGCGACGCACGCTCCGCGGAGGCAGCGCGTCGCTTCGCGCGCAGCGGCGTCGATGCTCTCTGCGACGCTCCGCGCCCGCCGCTCGCGACGACGCGGCTCGCGCTCGGCGAAGCGCTCGATCCCGAGCCGCTGTAGTCGGCTGCTTCCGAAGTGCTCCGGTCGGTGCGGAGATGGGGCTCGCTCGCCCTCGGCGGGCCGTTAGACTGCCCGCCGCTTCCCTCCAGTACCCGGCGCGAGAAGGAGAGGCCCCTTGGCCGAGTTCGTATACACGTTGCGCGACGTCCGCAAAGTGGTGGGCACCGATCGCATCATCCTCGACGGGGTGACGCTGTCGTTCCTGCCCGGCGCGAAGATCGGCGTGGTGGGCCCCAACGGAACCGGCAAGAGTTCGCTGCTGCGCATCCTCGCGGGCGTCGACCCCGATTTTCTCGGCGAAGCGCGCCCGGCGCCGGGCATCGTGATCGGATTCCTTTCCCAGGAGCCGCAGCTCGATCCCAGCAAGGACGTGCTCGGCAACGTCGAGGAAGGGCTCTCCGAGATCCGCGATCTGCTGCACCGCTTCGAGGCGCTGTCCGCGCGCTTCGGCGAAACCATGAGCGACGACGAGATGAACGCGCTGCTCGAAGAGCAGGGCAAGCTGCAGGACCGCATCGACGCCGTCCAAGGCTGGGAACTGGAGCGCAAACTCGAGATCGCGATGGACGCGCTGCGCTGCCCGCCGGGCGACGCGAAGGTCGACACGCTTTCGGGCGGCGAGCGGCGCCGTGTCGCCCTGTGTCGCCTGCTCTTGCAGGCGCCCGACCTGCTGTTGCTCGACGAGCCGACCAACCATCTCGACGCCGAGTCGGTGGCGTGGCTCGAGCGCCATCTCCAGGAATACCCGGGCACGGTGATCGCCGTGACCCACGACCGCTACTTCCTCGACAACGTCGCCGAGTGGATCCTCGAACTGGATCGTGGCGGCTACTACCCGTTCAAGGGCAACTACACCTCCTGGCTCGAGCAGAAGCAGTCGCGGATGGATGTCGAGGAGAAGAAGTCCTCGGCGAAGAAGCGCACGATCGAACGCGAGCTCGAGTGGGTGCGGATGTCGCCGCGCGCGCGCCAGGCCAAGGGCAAGGCCCGTCTGCGCGCCTACGAAGAACTCCGCGCCGAAGAGGAAGCGCGGCTGCCCGAGACCGTCGAGATCACGATCCCGCCCGGAGCGCGGCTCGGCGAGGTGGTGATCGAGGCCGACAAGATCTCGAAGGCCTTCGGCGATCGCCTGCTGATCGACGAGCTGTCGTTCCGCTTGCCGCCCGGCGGCATCGTCGGCGTGATCGGTCCGAATCGACCAGAGTCGCGACGCGCTCGACGCCAACAACAACGTCTGGAAGGAGATCAGCGGCGGCGACGACGTCATGAAGGTCGGCCGGCGCGAACTCTCGTCGCGCGCCTACGTCTCGTCCTTCGGCTTCAAGGGTCCCGAGCAGCAGAAGCTGGTCGGCGCGCTCTCGGGCGGCGAGCGCAACCGGCTGCACCTCGCGAAGCTGCTGAAGAGCGGCGGCAACGTGCTGCTGCTCGACGAGCCCACCAACGACCTCGACGTCGACACGCTGCGCGCGCTCGAGGAAGCGCTGCTCGGTTTCTCGGGCTGCGTCGTGGTGATCTCGCACGATCGCTGGTTCCTCGACCGCATCGCGACGCACATCCTCGCCTTCGAGGGCGACAGCCACGTCGAGTGGTTCGAGGGCAACTTCGAGGACTACGAGGCGGATCGGCACCGCCGGCTCGGCGCCGACGCCGACCAGCCGCACCGGCTCCAGTACAAGAAGCTGCACGGCTGATCCGAGCTCGACGCGCCGGGCGCGTCGGCTTCCCGACCGAGCGTCGCTGCCGCATGCGATAGGATTCGGCCATTCGAGGCCCGCACCGCGAGGCAGGGGATGCTGCTCAACCGCGTCGAGTTCGCGCTGATGAACAACCCCGTGCGCGTTGCGATCCAGCGCCACTTCGAAGCCGAGCGGCTGCTCGCGATGGGCGGTGCGGTCCCCGGCGCTGCGGCGCTCGAGGTGGGCTGTGGGCGCGGCGTGGGCGTCGAACTCGTGCTCGATCGCTTCGGCGCCGCGCGCGTCGACGGCTTCGACCTCGATCCGAGGATGGTGGGCCTCGCCCGCCGACGTCTCGTGCGCCGCGGCGAGTGCGTGCGGCTCTGGGTTGGCGACGCGACGCGGATTCCGGCGGCCGACGCGAGCTACGACGCCGTCTTCGACTTCGGGATCTTGCACCACGTGCCCGACTGGCGCGCCGCGCTCGGCGAGATCCACCGCGTGCTGAAGCCGGGCGGACGCTTCTTTGCGGAGGAGGTCTTCGAGCGCTTCCTCTCGCACCCGATCTGGCGGCGGCTCCTCGAGCATCCGCGCGAGGATCGCTTCGACAGGGCGCGCTTCCGCAGCGGCCTCGAGTCGGCCGGCTTCACGGTTCGCGCGACACGCTCGCTCGGCAGCGGCTTCGGCTGGTTCGTCGCAGACCGCGCGGCCGGCGCGCCCGCTCAGCGCGGGCTCTCGTAGAACACGTACGGCGTCGAGTAGTCGCTGACTTCGAAGTAGAGCTTCCGCTCGCCGGGATCCGCCTGGTAGTTCTGGTTCGCGTCGAGCACGCCGTAGCCGAAGCGGTAGGGACGCGGCACCGCGTCGCCGGTGCCGAGCGCGGTCGAGAGCTTGTCGATCTGGATGAAGCGCATCGCGAGCTTCTCGCCGGCGTAGACGTCGAGCACACCGCTCGTGCCGGTCCAGTTCTGGATCGAGCGCCCGATCTGATTTTGTGATTCCTGGGTGCAGCCGCTCGCGAGCGCGAGGGCAGCGCCGAGCGCGAGGATCGTTCGTCGCATCGGGTGAGCCTCCTGGGTGGGGAAACGAGACTAGCGGGCGTTCGCAGTTGCCGGAGCGTCCTCGTCTCCTCCCAGCCGCGCGAGTTCGCGGCGGATCGACGCGGCGAGACTCTCGGAGTCCGCGAGCAGCGAAGGGTCGGGGGCGAGCAGCGGAAAGCCCGACTCGTCGACGAAGGCGAAGGCGTCGAACAGCGGCCGGTCGGTGCGCACGCGGAAGAGCAGGCGGCGCTCGCTGCGGATCCAGAGCAGATCGTAGGGCTGGGTGAGCTTGTAGGGCGCGACGAAGAGCGCTTCGCGCGGAGCTGGCGACGCCAGCAGGTCGCGGCCGTCGAGACCGCGCACCGGGTCGGGAACGCCCGTCGCGGCGTGCAGCAGCGTCGGCAGCACGTCCATGTGCGAGGTCGGGCCGGCGACCGCGGTGGGCCCGACGCCGGCGCCGAACACGACCAGCGGAACGCGCGTCTGCGCATCCGACGCGCGCGAGCCGTGCACGAGCGCACCGTCCTCGCCGAACGACTCACCGTGGTCGCCGGTGATGGCGATCACGTTGCGCGCGGGATCGAGCGCTGCGGCGAAGTCGACGAGCTGCGCCTCCAGCGAAAGCGAAGCGTTGCGGTAGCGGTTCCACAGCTTTGCGCGATCGAGCGGGGCGCGGAACAGCTGGTCCCAGCTCGGCAGCTCGTCTTCGTGCGACACCGGGCCGAAGCGCCCGAACGCCTCCGGGTACGGATACGGGAAGTGCGTCGTCATCAGGAAGCCGACGATGAAGTGGGGCCCGGGCTCGCTCGCGAGTTCGTGGATCGAGGCGAGCGTCTGGCGATCGCAGTCGGGCCACTGCTTCCAGAGCGGCGCGCGCGTCGCCGTGTGCAGGATCACGCGGTCGAAGACGCGCTCGTCGAGGAACTGATCCATGCGCTTCCACGCTTCGATCTCGCCGCTGCTCACGAACGCGGTGCGATAGCCGAGCTGGCGGAACAGTTCGACCGCCGTCGGCGCGCGTCCGCCGTCGAGCACGACGTCGTAGACGAGCGGCAGGCGCGCGTAGAGCAGCGAGAAGAGTCCGAGGTGCGACGAGTTGCTCCCCGAGTAGTGGCGCGGCGCGAGCAGGCCGCGTGCTCCGAGCGCGGCAAGTCGCCCGAGCAGGGCAGGGCTCACGACTTCGTGCCGGAAGCTCTCGACCACCAGCAGGATCACGTTCGGCGCATCGCTGCGCGGCCTCTGCGCCGCGGGTACGAGCGTCGCGGGACGCTCCGCCACGATTCGCGAGAACGCTTCGGCATAGGCGCCCTGCGCGACCTCGCCGATCTGCGCGAGCGCGCTCTCGGCGTCGCTCGATTGGAGCGGGTTCCAGAGCACGGCGCCGCGCTTGACGTCCTCGTCGTGATAGGCGACGCGAGAGCGGACGCCGCCCTCGGGCGCCACCAGCGCGACGCTGTCCTGCTTCCGCGAGAGCGCAAAGCGCGCGCGCTCCACTTCGAAGTGCCGCGTCGCGCCCGCGGCGATCTCGCCGTGTAGCAGCGCGCGTTGTCCCGACGCGTTCTCGAGTTGCCATCCCTCGGCGGAGCGCGGATCGCTCGTGGGGTTGTGGATCATCACCTCGGTCAGCTCGGCCGAACGCCACGGCCATGGAACGAGGCCGAGCAGGTAGAGGTCATGCGAAGCGTGCGCCACCGCGCGCGAGAACGCCCAGTCGGTCCCGTACGGGAGGCTCATCGCCACGCGTTTGCGCAACTCGGGCGCGGTGAGCAGGCGCTGCGCGGGGAAGGCCGCGAGCACCAATGCGACGTAGCTGCAGGTCGTGGCGAAGACGAGAGCGCGTGCCGATGCGGGCGCGAGTCGTGCGAACCAGAGCCGTGTCGCGACCGCCGCGAGCGAACGCAGCGCGATGCACACGACCGCCGTCGCAGCGAACAGCTTCGCGAGCGCGACGGCCAGCGCGACCGGGTCGCCCACCCACTGCACCTGCTCGCGACTGCGCAGAGCCGAACCAATGAAGGGCAGGTAGTTGGTGAGGTGGGCGCCGTAGTGGGACTGCAGCCAGACGTCGAGCGCCAGCCAGGCGGCGGTCACGGCCGTCGCCGTGGCCAGCAGACGTCGCGTGGCGCGACCGGGGCCGGCACGCTCGCCGAGAAGCGCGAGCGCCTGGAACGGCAGCAGTGGCAGCAGCGACTTCGCGATCAGCAGCCACGCGACGGCGAGGCGGTCGTCGCGCGTGCGTGTCGCGGCGTCGAGGCCGAGCGCGCCGGCGTAGTGCGGAACCTCGACGGCGATCGCGAAGAGCGCCGCGGCGGCCGTGACGAAGAGCAGATGCGCGAGCACGGCGCGATGCTCTTCGCTCGCCCGCGCTCCGCCGCGCGCCATCAAGCGAAGCGCCTAGGATCCGAAGCCGCGCCGGATGCGTTCCAGCGCCTCGTCCACGTTCGCGCGCGAGTTGAAGGCGGACAGGCGCAGGTAGCCTTCGCCGGCCGGGCCGAAGCCGGCGCCCGGCGTGCCGACCACGTTCGCCTTCGCGAGCAATTCGTCGAAGAAGCCCCACGAGGTCATGCCGGCCGGCACGCGCATCCAGATGTAGGGCGCGTGCACGCCGCCGAAGACGTGGAATCCCGCGCTCGTGAGCCCGCCGCGGAGGCGGCGTGCGTTCTCCATGTAGAACGCGACCTGCTCGGCGGTCTGCTTCTTGCCTGCAGGCGAGTGCGTCGCCCACGCGCCGCGCTGGATCACGTACGGCACCCCGTTGAACTTGGTCGCCTGGCGGCGCGCCCAGAGCGTCTGGAGCGCAACGCGATCGCCGGCCGCAGTGGTTCCCGTGACGCCCTTCGGGATCACCGTGTACGCGCAGCGCACGCCCGTGAAGCCGGCGCGCTTCGAGTACGAACGCATCTCGATCGCGCAGCTCTCGGCGCCCGGAACCTCGTAGATCGAGCGCGGGATCGCCGGGTCCTGGATGTAGGCGTCGTAGGCGGCGTCGTAGATCAGCACGGCGTCGGCGTCGCGCGCCCAGGCCACCCAGCGCACCAGCTGCTCGCGCGTCGCGACCGCCCCGGTGGGGTTGTTCGGAAAGCAGAGGTAGGCGACGTCGGCGCGCTCGGCGGGCGGGTCGGGCACGAAGCCGTTCGCCTCGCTGGCGGGCAGGTAGAGGATGCCGCCGTAGTAGCCGCGCTCGTCGGCGGCGCTGGTACGTCCGGCCATCACGTTGGTGTCGACGTAGACGGGATAGACGGGATCGGTGACCGCGATTCGCACCTCGTGGCCGAAGATCTCCTGGATGTTCCCGCTGTCCTGCTTCGAGCCGTCGGAGACGAAGACGGCGTCGCGCTCGACTGCGATGCCGCGGCTCGCGTAGTCGTGTTCGCGGATCGCGTCGAGCAGGAACTCGTAGCCCTGCTCGGGCGCGTAGCCCCGGAAACCCGCGGCGGTTCCCATCTCTTCGACCGCGCGGCGCATCGCGTCCACCACCGCGGGCACCAGCGGCAGCGTCACGTCGCCGATCCCGAGGCGGATGATCTTCGCGTCCGGGTGGGCGCCGGCGAACGCTTTGACGCGTCGCCCGATCTCGGGAAACAGATAGCCGGCAGCGAGTTTCCGGTAGTGGTCGTTGATCCGAGCCATGCCGCGCGCAGGCTAGCATGGGAAGAAGGCCCCGCCGGGCCCAAGACGCACAAGATCCGCGCCGGATCGGCCGATGCGGTCCGCATGTCGAAGGCCAAGGGCACCACGCTGGTCACGCTCGTCAAGTTCCTGCGCTCCCAGCGCGAGCGCGCGCTCGCCGCGCTGCCGCCGCCGCTGCACGCATACCTCGACGAGCGGATTCACGCGTCGAGCTGGTATCCCGAGGCGGACCTGCTGAGCCTGATGCGCGCGATGGTCGCGATGATGCCCGGCCCGCGCGACGCGGTGCTCGCACAGATGGGCGTCGCGCTCGCGCGCGAACATCTGGAAGGAATCTACGGCCACCTGAAACTCGACGCGCAGGGCGATCCCGCCACGCTCGCGCGCCGCAGCTTCGCGCTGTGGGGCAGTCAGCACGACACGGGAACGTTTCGCATCGACGTCGAACGCCCCGGTCGCGCGCTGCTCGAGGTGCGCGACTATGCGCTTCCGTCGGCCGAGATGTGCGGAATCCTCACCGGTTACCTCGGCGAGAGTCTGCGCCTCGGGGGCGCAGTGAACGTGCGCGTCGCGAAGCAAGCCTGCCGGCTCGACGGTCACGAGGTCTGCAGCTGGTCGGCGCAGTGGGACGCCTGAAGCGGCTGCTCAGCGTCGCGGCTGCGGATCGAGCAGCACGCCCGGGTTGAGCACGCCGGCGGGATCGAGCGCGCGCTTGGCGGCGGCGAGCGCGCTGGCGAAGAGCGGCGGCACTTCGCGGTCGTAGCCGGCCCGGTGATCGCGGCCGACGGAGTGGTGGTGTGTGATCGTCCCGCCGAGCCGGAGCAGCGCTTCGCTCGCGGCCGCCTTGATTTCGTCCCACTGCTCGATCTCGGAGCCGCGTCGGCCCGGCGCGAGGACCGTGTAGTACGGCGCGGGTCCGTCGGGGTAGGCGTGCGTGAAGCGGCAGCTGACGGTTCCGGAACCGCAAACGCGCTGGACGGCATCGCGCACGCTCTGTAGTACGCCGTCGTGGAACTCCGCGAAGCGGTTCCACGGGATCGCGGTCTCGAAGGTGTCGGAGATGACAGCGGCGCGCGCCAGCACGTCGCGCAGATAGGGCGCGTTGACGAAGGCGTCGCGCCACGCGCCGGCCGCCCCTTCGCGCGCCCCTTCGCCGCCCGTCTTGATGCGCGCACCGCCTTCCGGCAGCACGCCGCCGGCGCCCGCTGCGATCTCGAGGGCGCGCGCCATCCACGCATCGAGCGGGTGATCGGCGGACTCGAAGGCGACGAGCAGCAGCGCGTCGTCGCCCGCGCCGGAGTTGGCGGCTTCGAGGGCGTCGAGCAGCCGGCAGTTCGACGGGTTGAGTCCAGACTGCGCGAGCAGGCGCACCGCTTCGGCGCCGCGCGCGAAGCCGTCCGCACCCGGGAAGCCCACCGATGCCGAGGCGCGGAAGCGCGGCCGGTCCTGCAGCCGCATCCACGCCTCGGTGATCACGCCGAGCGCGCCTTCGGAGCCGATGAAGAGCCGGTCGGGCGCCGGCCCCGCGCCCGAGCCGGGCAGGCGCCGCGTCGCGACGACGCCGGACGGCGTCACCACGCGCAGCGACTCGACGAACTCGTCGATGTGGGTGTAGAGCGTCGCGTAGTGGCCGCCCGAGCGCGTCGCGATCCAGCCGCCGAGCGTCGAGAACTCGAACGACTGCGGGTAGTGGCGCAGCGTCAATGCGTGCGGGCGGAGCTGGTCTTCGAGCGCGGGGCCGAGCACGCCGCCCTGGATGCGCGCGGCGCGCGAGGCGCGGTCGATCTCGAGCACGCGGTCGAGG
>JAGSPS010000417.1 GCA_018262315.1 Deltaproteobacteria bacterium
GGCGAGGCGGCCGGGGTCGTCGAGGTTCGAGGCGAGCACCTGTAATTCGTCGGAGAGCTTCGGGCTCTCCGACACGAAGGCGGCGAAGCTCTGCGCGACGTTGCGCTGCAGCGCGGTGATCTCGACGGAGTCGCGATCGCCCACTTCTTCGAGGCGCTGCACACGAGCACTGAGGAACGGTTCCGTCGCGACGAACTCCTCGACGCGCGCGCGCGCCACGCCCTGCACCAATAGGCGGTACGAATCGTCGGGGAACTTCAGCATCTTCACGATGCGCAGCACCGTCGCGACGCTGAAGACGTCGTCGGCGCCGGGACTGCCTTCCACCGCCCGGCGCACGGCCGGCGCGATCAGCAGGCGTTCGGGCGTCACCAGCACGTGGTCGATGAGCCGCTTGCTGCGGGTCGTGTTGACCAGCAGCGGCGACAGCAGGTACGGGAAGAGGACGGTGTTCTTGAGCGGCAACACCGGCAGGACTTCGGGGATCTCGACCCGCACGTCCCCCCCATCGCCGCCCACGCCGACCCGAACTTCCGTTCCCTGCGCGCCCACGCCGGGCTCGCTCACGTGCTGCTCCTCTCTCATCCAGTGCTTCTGCGTTCCGGTTCGATCCCGATCCTGCGCGGGCCGGACGGCTTCTTCGGCAGCACGACGCGCAGCAGACCCTCTTCGAGCGACGCCGTCACGCGCTCCCGCTCGAAGGGGATTCCGATCCGGATCGCGCGCTCGAACGGCCCGCTCGCGATCTCCATCTGGTGCAGCCGCTGGGCGTCGTCGTCGACGCGCGGGCGCCGCACGCCACGGATCCGCAGGATGTCGCCGTCCACGGTCACCGCGATTTCCGCGCTGCGAACGCCGGCCAGCTCGAGCCTCACGACGATCGACCCTTCGGTCTCGTAGACGTCGGCGGCGGGCTGCCAGCGATCGCTGCCGATCTGCTCGGACAGACGTCCGAACCACGGAGCGAGCGGGTCGTGGTCGCGCGAGGTGCTCACGGCTCCTTCAGGCTAGCGGTCGCCCTTCTCCTCCGTGTACTCGGCGTCGATGACGCCCTCGTCCTTGGCTTCGCCGCCGCCCGGCGCGGCGCCCGGAGCCGTTCCCGCGTCGGCGCCACCGGCCTGGGCCTTGTAGAGGGCTTCGGCCACCGCGTGCATCTCCTTCTCCACGCGCTGGCGCGCGGCTTCCATGCGCGCGGTGTCGTTGCTCTCCAGATCCTGCTTGGCTTCCGCCAGCACGGCCGCCACGCGCGTGCGATCCGCCTCGGCGATCTTGTCGGCATTCTCGGTGAGCGTCTTCTCGGCGCCGTAGATCATCGAGTCGAGCTGGTTGTGCTTCTCCACCTGCTCGCGCCGCGTGTGGTCCTCCGAAGCGTGCGACTCGGCGTCGCGGATCATTCGCTCGATCTCGCCCTTGTCGAGACCGCCCGAACCCTCGATGCGGATCGACTGCTCCTTCGCGGTGGCCTTGTCCTTGGCCGAAGCGGAGAGGATGCCGTTGGCGTCGATGTCGAAGGTCACCTCGATCTGCGGGATGCCGCGCGCCGCCGCCGGGATGCCGTCGAGGATGAAGCGGCCGAGTTCGCGGTTGGCCGCCGCGATCTCGCGCTCGCCCTGCAGCACGCGGATCTCGACCTGCGGCTGACTGTCGCTGGCGGTCGAGAAGACCTGCGAGCGACGCGTCGGGATCGTGGTGTTCTTCTCGATCAGCTTCGTCATCACGCCGCCGAGCGTCTCGATGCCGAGCGAGAGCGGCGTCACGTCGAGCAGCAGGACGTCGCGCACTTCACCCGAGAGCACGCCGCCCTGGATCGCCGCGCCGACGGCCACGACCTCATCCGGGTTCACGCCCTTGTGCGGCTCCTTTCCGAAGAACTCCTTCACCTTCTGATACACCAGCGGGATGCGCGTCGAACCCCCGACCAGCACCACCTCGTCGATCTGTGCGGTCGTCAGTCCCGCGTCCTGCATCGCGATCCGGCACGGCTCGAGCGAGCGCACCACCAGGTCTTCGATGAGCTGCTCGAACTTGGCCCGCGTGAGCTTCAGGTTCATGTGCTTCGGGCCGGCCTGGTCCGCGGTGATGAAGGGCAGATTGATGTCGGTCTGCATCGCGGACGAGAGTTCGATCTTCGCCTTCTCGGCCGCCTCGCGCAGGCGCTGCATCGCCATCGGGTCCTTCGAGAGGTCGATGGCCTGGTCCTTCTTGAATTCGGCGATCAGGTACTCGATCACGCGCTGGTCGAGGTTGTCGCCACCCAGGTGGGTGTCGCCGTTGGTCGACTTCACTTCGACCACGTTCTCGCCGACTTCGAGCACCGAAATGTCGAAGGTGCCACCGCCGAAGTCGTAGACCGCGATCTTCTCGTCCTTCTGCTTGTCGAGGCCGTAGGCGAGCGCGGCAGCGGTCGGCTCGTTGATGATGCGCTTCACGTCGAGACCGGCGATCTCGCCGGCGTCCTTGGTGGCCTGGCGCTGCGCGTCGTTGAAGTAGGCCGGGACGGTGATCACCGCGGCCTTCACCGCGTGGCCGAGGTAGGCCTCGGCGGCGGACTTGAGCTTCTGGAGGATCATCGCCGAGATCTCGGGCGGCGAGAGGTCCTTGCCGTCGATGCGGAC
>JAGSPS010000418.1 GCA_018262315.1 Deltaproteobacteria bacterium
TCGCGATGGCGTCTCGGTGGCGCCGATCGGGCGCCGGCGTCGCTTCACCAGATCCTCGACCCGCACCTGGCCGCCCAGCACCTTGCGCAGGCTCTCCTCGAAGCCCGACCAGGTGCGTTCGCGGTCCTCGTCGACGCCCGGCGGCGTCGCCACCCGGTAGACCTCGAGCGCGAGGCCCGAGCGCGTGGTGTACACGTTCGACGCGAGAATGTTGATGCCCCTGGCGGTGAGCGTCCCCGCAACACGCCAGTAGAGCCCGTGCACGTCGCGCGCGACGACGATCACCTCGGAAAAGCCGCCGCGCATCTCGCGCACCGCCGTGACGACGCCCTTCGCCTCGGTGAAGGCGAGGAAGCAGCGGGCGTGGCGCGCGATCTGGCGCGGCCCGTGCGAGACGAAGTAGCGGCGCGGCATCTCGTCGAAGAAGCCGTCGATCTTCGCCTCCGCCACGCCGAGTGCGCGCAGTTCGTCGCGCGCCGCCGCGCGGCGCGTCGCGACGCGCGACTCGATCGTCGCGATCGCGACGCCTTCATCGGGCCCGCCGGTCTCGAGCACCTCGGCGGTGCGCTCGAAGAGTTCCCCCAGCAGCGCCCAGCGCCATTCGTTCCAGCCGGCCTTCGAGGAGGCGCGCATGTCCGCGAAGGTCAGCAGGTAGAGGTTGCGCAGGTTGGTGCGGTCCCCCATCAGCTTGGCGAACTCGAAGATCATCTTGGGATCGGCCAGATCGCGGCGCTGGCCGATGTGCGACATGGTGAGGTGATGCTGGACGAGAAACAGGATGCGTTCGACGCGCTCGGCGTCGAGCTGCAGCCGGCCGAGGCAGGCACGCGCGCGCTCGGTGCCCTTCGTCGAGTGATCGCCGCTGCCGAAGCCCTTGCCGATATCGTGGAGCAGACAGCCGAGGAAGAGCACCGGCCGGTCTTCGACGTCGCACATCAGCGCCGTCAGGTCGGGAAGCGCGTGTTCGTACTTGCCGCGCCACAGGCGCCGCAGCTCCTCGACCAGGAAGATCGAGTGCACGTCGACCGTGTAGGTGTGATAGATCACGTGCTGCCAGCGGCAGACGATGTGTTCCCACTCCGGCAGATAGCGCGCGAGCACCCCGATCTCGTTCATCGTCATCAGCGTGCGCATCACGCGCTTCTCGCTGTCGAGAATGCGGAGCAGGACGGCCGTCGTCTCCGGATCGCTGCGGTAGGCGTCGTCGACGAGGTGCAGGTTCTCGCGCACGATGCGCTCCGCGGTGCGCGAGAGCGCGACGTCGTGCTGCTGCGCGACTGCAAACGCCGTCAGCAGTCGCAGCGGCCGCTCGCGCAGGTGCGCCGCGTGGGGGATCTCCAGGCGATCTCCCACCACGCGGAAGCCGTCCTCGACCTCCAGCGCGCGCGGCGGCGGACCCGATGGGCGGTGTACGCGCACGCGGCACTGCTCGATCGCAAGCTCGGAGTAGTTGCGGATCGCACGCGCGTGGCGGTAGTAGTCGCCCATGAAAAGCTCGACCGGCAGCGGCGCCTCGGGGCCGCCGTCGGGGTAGCCGAGCGCCATGGCGACCTGCTCCTGCACCTCGAAGCTCATCTGGTCCTGGCGCCGCTTCGCGAGCAGGTGCAGCTCGTTGCGCACCCACCACAGGAAGTCGAGCGCGTCGCGGTAGTCCTCCATCTCGGACTCGGTCAGCAATCCGTAGTGGAGCAGATCCTCGAGCCCGCGTGCGGAGGGCAGCACGGCGCGCATCGCCCAGATCGCGGCGTGGTAGTCGCGCAGGCCGCCGGCGCCTTCCTTCAAGTTCGGTTGCAGCAGATAGAGCGATTCCCCGTAGGCGGCGTGCCGCTGCCGGGCGCTGTCGATCTGGCGCTCCAGGAAGAGCTCGACGTCGGCGAGCAGCTCGCGGCGGATCGCGTCGGTGAACTCGTGATAGAAGACCGGGTCGCCGGCGAGGAAGCGCGTGTCGAGGATGCCGGTGAAGACGGTGTTGTCGGCGCGTGCCAGCTCGAGCGTTTCTGCAATTGTGCGCGTGGCGCAACCCACCGTCAGGCCGGCGTCCCAGAGCCAGAGCTGGATGCGCTCCGAGAGTCGCGTCACGTACGGCGTGACGGCGCCTTCGTGCAGCAACAACAGATCCACGTCGGAGTGGATCGACATCTCGCGCCGCGCATAGCCCCCGACCGCGAGCAAAGCGGCGCGCGAAGGAACGCCCCCTGCCTCGGTGAAGGACTCGTTCTCGGCGATCCGATGGAGGCGCCGCACGAGCCGGTCCATCAAGTCTGCGTGCAGGCCATTCACGCGGGAACCGGAGTGGGCCGAGCGATGCACCTCCGCCAGGTGTTCGTGCACCGCGCCGAGGTAGCCGCGCACGGCGCGCAGGACGTCCACCGTGCCGCCCTCGGGCAGCGGACCGCGCTCACCGAGTTCGGCGAGCCAGCCGCGTACCGCTTCGGGCGCGGCGCTCACGGGCGCGGCGCTCACGGGCGCCGCTCCGCGACCAACGGGGCCACCTCGTCGCGGAAGCGCTCGACTCCCTTCGCGATCTCCTCCGCCATGGCGCGCAGATACTCGGGATCGCGCAGCCGGTACGCGTCGTCCCGGTGCGTGACGAAGCCCGCCT
>JAGSPS010000015.1 GCA_018262315.1 Deltaproteobacteria bacterium
GTCAACGCGTGCTCGAGCTGGGCGGCCCGCCGATCCTGGCGCTCACCGCAACCGCGACGCCGCTGGTGCGCGACGCCATCGTGCGTTCGCTCGGCATGCGCGATCCCGACGTGGTGGCGTCGTCGCCGCACCGCTCGAATCTCGCCTTCGAGGTGCTGCGCTGCGAGGGCGACGCGCGCTTCCGCGCACTCTTGCGCCTGGCCCGGCGGCTGCGACGCCCGGGCATCATCTATTGCGCGACACGAGCCGAGGTCGACGCCGTCTACGCGCTGCTGATGCGCTTTGGGATCCCTGCACACCGCTATCACGGCGGCATGACCGGGCTCGAACGGGAAACCGAACAAGAGCATTTCATGAAGGACGAGCGCCGTACCGTGATGGTCGCGACGAGCGCCTTCGGCCTCGGCATCGACAAGCGCGACATCCGCTTCGTGATGCACTTCCAGTCGCCGGCGTCACTCGAACAGTACGTGCAGGAAGCCGGCCGCGGCGGTCGTGACGGGCGCAAGGCGAACTGCATCCTGCTCTACGACGGCAGCGATCGGGCGATCCACGAGCTGCTGCTGGCGCGCAGCCGCGTTCGCCCAGACCAGCTCTACAAGCTCGGCGCCGCGCTCGCGGCCTGGGCGAAAGAGGCCCGCGAGCCCACCGTGCAAGCGCTCGCAGTCTCCGCCGAAGTCGGACCGCGGATCGCCGCCGCCCTGCTCAACAAACTCGAAGAAGCTGGGCTCGTGCGCTGGGAGGGCGACCAGATCCAGATTGCCGGCGCGCCGGAGACACTGGAACAGGACGTACGCGCGCTCGCCGGGCAGTTCGAGACGTTGCGCCGGCAGGATGCGCGCCGCCTCGATGCGCTCGGCGACTACGCCGCCTCCGACGAATGCCGTGCGATCTACCTGCGGCGCTACTTCGGGGAACCCGATGAGACGCCGTGCGAGCTGTGTGATGTGTGCCGTGGCAGTCCGGAGCGGCCCGCGGCGTTCTTTGAGCCGCTGCTGCGGCCGAAGCAGCCGGAACGCCGGCGCCGGTCGCGGCGTCGCGGGGGTCGCGAGCGCGAGGGGGGGCAGCGCGACCGCGGTGCGCGCCCGGCGCCGAGTCCGAGCCCGCAACCGGCGTTCGTTGCAACGACCGCAGCAACCGATCCGGGCGTCGCGGCGGGCGAACATCCGCGCCCTCGCCGGCGTCGCGGCCGTCGCGGCGGCCGTCGCCGGAGCGGCAGGCGCGATGGCCACGGGGAAGCGTCGCCTCCGGTGCAGCCCGAAGACTGAGCGCGGCGGACCTGGTTCCCGGGCGCGGGAGCGCGGGTCAGAGCCGGTGTTCGGCGCGGCGACCCCGCAGCCGGCGCACTTCGTGGACGAACGCGTCGATCGCCTCGTTGAGCGCCTTGCCGATGTCCTCTCCCGTTCGCGTCGCGATGACTTCGGCGCCGCGCGCCTGACACGCGATGTTGACTTCCTGGCCGCCGTGGCGGTGGTGGCTGTTCGGTTTCGCCACGATGCGCAGATCGATCAGATCGTCGTTGCCTTCGGCCAGTGTCTGCAGGCGGCGTTCCACCGCTTCGCGCTGCGTGGCGTCGACCTCGTCCATGTTGCGCCAGTGAATCTCCACGGGTCACCTCCTTCGATCGGGTTCTGGTTCGTGGCAGCAGCGAGGCGTCAGCTCGGATCCTGGAAGCGCGGCGCCCGCTTCTCGAGATTGGCGCGCACCGACTCGATCTGGTTCGGGCGGCCGATCAGCCCGAGTTGGAGCCTTTCTTCGAGCTGCAAGCCGTCGGCGACGGGCACGACGCCGGATGCGTCGAGCAGTTGCTTGGCCGCGCGGATCGCGTCGGGCGAGCGGGTGGCAATCTCGGCGGCGACCTCGAGGGCCGTCGCGCGCGGATCGACCGCGACGCGCGTCGCGAGCCCGAGTTCGACGGCCTGCGTGCCGGACACGACGCGCCCGGTGAACGTCAGCTCCTTCGCGACGTCGAGTCGCACCAGCCGCCGCAGCGTCTGTGTCCCGCTCATGTCGGGCACGAGTCCCCACTTGATCTCCATCACCGAGAGCTTCGCGTCGGGCGTGACGAAGCGCAGATCGGCGCCGAGCGCGATCTGGAGTCCGCCGCCATAGGCGACGCCGTGCACCGCGGCGATCACCGGCACGGGCACCTCGGTCCAGATCCACGCGGCGCGCTGCGCGAAGTTCGCCGGGCTCGATGCGTCGCCGCGCGCAAGCAGGTTCGGCGCTCGCTTGCCGGACCCGGTGTCGCCACTCATGGCCTGGAAACTCGAGAAGTCGAGGCCCGCGCTGAACGCGCGGCCTTCGCCCGAGAGCACGACCGCGCGCAGCGACCGGTCGCGCGCGAGTTCGGCGCCGGTCGCAACCAGCGCTTCGAACATCGGGACGTCGAGCGCGTTCATCTTCTCGGCGCGATTGAGGCGCACGTCCGCGACGCCTCCCGCCAGTCTCGTCACCACGACCCGATCCGACATCACTTCTCCTAGCGCAACCCGGCGCTGCGCAGATGATCGATCTCGTTGAAGTTCTGAAGCGACCAGACGAAGCCGGTCATGCCGACCGGGCGCGACTGCACGACCGCGTAGGCAGCCAGCTCCATCTCGAACCGGTTCCACTCCCACGGCACGCACGGGATGTCGAGCAGGTGCGTGATCGCCACCGCGTTGGTGCCGCCGTGGGCGACGATCGCGATGCGCTGCCGTTGCGGCGGCAGCCTCCACACCGTGAACTCGTCCTCGCTCTCGCGCGGTACGCCGTGGCGCAACAAGAGCGCTGCGAAGGTGCTCGAGACGCGCGTGTGGAACTGGCGGAAGCTCTCGCCGCCGGGCCAGCCGCTCCAGTGTTCGCGCAGCGGGCGCTGCGTCGCGCGGCGGAAGTAGCCATCGACGTCGGTCTGCGAGAGACCTTCGAGGGGAATGTCGATCTCGGCGAGACCTTCGATCGTGATCGGCTCGATGCCCGTCGCCTTCGCGACCGGCACCGCCGTCTGCTGCGCGCGGCGCAGCGGAGAGACGTAGAGCGCGTTGATTCCGCAGCTCGCGAGTGCCCGCGCTGCGGCTTCCGCCTGGATGTGGCCACGCGCCGTGAGCGCCGCGTCGCGCACCGAAAGGCCGCCCTCGGGAGTCCAATCGGGTTCGCCGTGCCGCAGCAGGATGATCTCGATCGCGGTGTCGCCGCGCTGCCGCGCCTCGCGGCGAGAAATTGCGCCGGGCTCGGGAACTTCGAGCGCGCGCAGGGCACTGGGAGCCAACACGATCCTCCGGCGGAGATTGCGCGTTCAGTCCCTATCATAGCCACGCAGACAGACCTGGCCCGACCCGAGAGGAAGAAGTCACGATGCCGACTGCGCCCCGGGAACCCGTGCTGCTCGTCGATCGCGAGGACGGCGTCGTCACGCTCACGCTGAATCGCCCGGCTGCGATGAACGCGCTGTCGCGCGAGCTGCGTCGCGCAATCGCGACGGCGTTCCGCTCCCTTGCGGACGACGCGGGCGTCGGTGCGGTCATCGTGACCGGCAACGGCCGCGCATTCTGTGCCGGTCTCGACCTCAAAGAGCTGGGTGGCGAGACGGCCGACGAAGCGCCCGGCGCGCTGCTCGGGGAGACCGACATGATGAGCGCGCTGCGCGCCTGCACCGTTCCCGTGATCGGCGCCGTGAACGGCTTTGCGATCACCGGCGGTTTCGAGCTGGCGCTCGCGTGCGACATCCTGATCGCATCGAGCGATGCGCGCTTCGCCGACACCCACGCGCGCGTCGGCATCGTGCCGGGTTGGGGCCTCTCGCAACTGCTGCCGCGCCTCGTCGGGATCGGCCGGGCGAAGGAGCTTTCCTTCACCGGCAATTTCCTCGATGCCGAGCACGCCCTCGCGTGGGGACTCGTGAACCACGTGGTTGCGCCCGGGGAGCTGCTCCCGACCTGTCGCAGCCTCGCGCGAGACATGCTCTCGTGCGACCGCGCCACGCTGCTCGCCGTGAAGCGCGTGTACGACGAGGGCTACCGCACCACGCTCGCCGAAGGCCTGCGCATCGAAGGCCGCATCTCGGTCGAACACGCGCGCGCGGTGCGTCCCGAGCAGGTCGCGGCGCGGCGGCGCGGCGTGCAGGAACGCGGCCGGTCGCAGTCCCGCTGAGGGGAACGCAAGCGCGTCGTTCCGCGATCCGAGACGCGCTTTCGCGTCGGCGCTGCGTGGCTAGACTCGGGTCATCCGTCACGCGGGGGGCTCATGAGCGACGAAAACGAATACACCGGCGCCGTCGATCGCGGACTCGAGGGTGTGGTCGCGTGCAGCACCGCGATCAGCACGATCGCCGGGACGACGCTGCTCTACCGCGGCTACACGATCGAAGACCTCGCCGCGCACGCGACCTTCGAGGAGGTCGCGCACCTGCTCTGGTTCGGGCGACTCCCCACCGCCGACGAACTCGCGCGCTTCCAACGCCAGCTCGACGACGCGATGCCGCTTCCCGCGGAGTCCTTCGGCTGGTTCCACGGGTTGCCGACCGACGTGCACCCGATGGACTTCCTGCACGCCGTCGTGGCGGGCCTTTCGCTGCACGATCCCGACGCCAACGTGCTCACCTACGAGGCGAACCTGCGCAAGGCGGTGCGACTGACCGCCCGACTCGCGACGATCATCGCCGCCTACGACCGCGTTCGGAACGGTCAGTGGCCGTTGCAACCGATGTCGGGTCGTTCGATCGCGTGGAACTTCCTGTACATGCTGCAAGGCAAGGAGCCGTCCGCGCGACGGGTTCGGCAATTCGACACCTGCCTGGTGCTGCACGCCGACCACGAGCTGAACGCGTCGGCGTTCTCGGCGCGTGTCACGTCGAGCACGCTCTCGGGGATGTATTCGAGCGTGATGGCGGCGATCGGGACGCTGAAGGGCGAGCTGCACGGCGGCGCCAACGAGCAGGTGATGCGGATGCTGCTCGAGATCGGTTCGCCGAAGCGACTCGAGGCCTATCTCGACGACGCGCTCTCGTCGAAGCGCAAGGTCATGGGCTTCGGACACCGCGTCTACAAGGAAGGCGATCCGCGCGCGGCGATCCTCAAGCAGATCAGTCGCGACCTGACCGCCGAGACCGGCCGGCCCGAACTCTACGAAATGAGCGCCGCGATCGAGGAGTACATGCACGACCGCAAGGGGCTGATCCCGAACGTCGATTTCTACTCGGCGACGGTCTACTTCAGCATGGGGATCCCGATCGACCTGTTCACGCCGGTATTCGCAGCGAGCCGGGTCGCGGGCTGGTGCGCCCACATCCTCGAGCAGTACTCGAACAACCGGATCTACCGGCCGCGCGGCAACTACGTGGGCCCGCGCGACCTGCACTACGTCCCGATCGACGAGCGCTGACGCGGGACGCCCGGTCGACGGCGCCGAGGATTCGAGAAAAGTTGATGTCATCCATCGTCATCGACCGTATTACAGAATACTCTGCCGCCAGCCGAGGGAACCGGAGGCGGCGATGGACGATGAACAGGCGCTGCTCCGCGAAGAGCGCCGCAAGGACCGTCTGATCCAGACGCGCGTGCCCCGGGACCTCGAGTCCACCTTGAAGCGCGAAGCGCGCAGGAGGCGGCTCACCGTGTCCCACCTCATCCGCAACATCCTCGAAGACACCTTCCAGCTGGTCGACGACGTGGTCGCGAACGTCGACGAGATCGTCACCGATTCCGTCGAGCTGGCGCGCCGCGTCGGTCGCGACGCGCGACGCGTGGCCGACGTCGTCCGCGACGCCGTCGTCGCGCCGGGGACTGACGCGGAGGCGGCTGCGAGCGACGTGCGCGACCGCGCGCCGCACGCCCCAGAGCCGGCGGCAGCGCCCGACACGACGCAGGACGACCCTGCGCGGCTCGCGAGCGTCTACGCCTGGAACCGCGTCATCGCGAACCGGCCTGCGACGTGCGCGCGCTGTGCGACCGAACTCGAGCGCGGCAGCGACGCATTCGTGGGTCTCTCCGAGGAAGCGAACGGCCCGAGGGTGTGGCTCTGTGCGGCTTGCGGGGAGTCGCTCTGAGGGTCATCGCCACTCGCGGCGGCGCAGCGCGCTCGGTGGGCGTGGGTCGAGCTTGCTGACGCGCGGGCGGGAGGGACAGTCCCGTTCGTCCTCGATGTCATTCGGCTACGGGGACGGCGAGGGCTCGGGCGTTCAGGTCGCGCTGCGCGTCGCGGCGGCGGTGGCGAACATCCGCTCGGCGTTGCCGCCGAGGATCGCGGCGCGCGCTTCGGGCTTGCCCTCCGTCACGAGCAGCACCTTCGCGAGCGTGGCCGCAAGCGGGTAGAACGGCCAGTCGCTGCCAAACAGCAGCCGCTCGGCTCCGACCGCGCTCATCAGACCGGCGAGCTGCGTCGCACCCTGGCAGGCGATCTCCAGCCACACGTTCGGATACTGCTGCGCGGCGGCGAGCGCGTCGTCCACGTCTCGTGCGCCCGCGTGGCCGAGCAGGAACTGCACGCGCGGGTAGGCGGTGATCGCCGGCACATAGTGGCGGATCAACGCGTACGGCCGGATCGACTCGGGCTCGATGCCCGAGCGACCGCCGTGGAAGATCACCGGCAGGCCGAGCCGCTCGCACTCGGCGTAGATCTGCATGGCCTCGGGATCATCCGGTGCGAAGCGCATCATCTCGGGATGCAGCTTCACTCCGCGCGCGCCGCGCGCGGCGAAGGCGGCGAGCTTGGCGCGCCAACCGGCGTCGCGCGGGTGTACCGAGGCGAACGGGACGAAGCGATCGGCTGCGGGCGAACGCTCGATCGCGTCCATCCACTGTTCGGTCAGGTGATCGCCAAAGGGCAGGCCGATCGCCATCCCGAGCACCGCGGCGCTCTGGAACCGCATCGCATCGAGTTCGGCGAGCAGATTGGCGAGCGTGTGGGTGCGCGCCGCGCTGCCGCCCCAGGGCAGCAGCTGATCGCGCATCTGCGCGGTCAGTTCCGCGAGCGCCGCGTCGCTGAAGTTCGCGTTCTGGTAGACGTCGAGATCGAAGTCGCAGCCGGGATCCTCGCGATCGCAGTCGAGGTAGTACTGCGTGCGCGCCGTCCGTGCAGCGAGATCGATCGCGGGCGCGAGCAGCAGCGCAATCCCGAAATGCGTGTGCAGGTCGATCGCGGGGGGGATGTCGATGGCGAGACGCAGCGTGCGGTCGGGCGCGAGTTCGAAGTAGGGGAGCTCCGCCAGGCCGCGGTAGCCGCTGTAGCGGAGGCGGCCGAGGGGGCCCTTGCCCGCGCGCTCGGTCTCGTCGCGACGCTGGCGATCGAGCGCTGCGCGATCGGCTTCGGTGTACTCGAGTCCCGAGCCGCAGCCCGGCGCGGCCCACAGCGACGCGAGCGAGCCGAACGCGAGCTTCGCGAAGCCGCGCCGGTCGAGGCGGGGCTCGCGAATCACGTCTGCGCTGCCACGCCCGGCTGTGCGCCGCGCAGCAGTCTGCCCGGCAGCGCGCCCGTGGCTTCGGCGTCCTCGTAGATCACCTGGCCGCTCTGGATCGTCATCCGGTAGCCGCTGGCGCGTTGCACCATGCGGCGACCGTTTGCGGGCAGGTCGAAGACGACTTCGGGCGGCGCGATCCGCAGCTTCTCGAAGTCGATGACGTTCACGTCGGCGCGCAGCCCGGGCGCGAGCGCGCCGCGGTCGCCCAGGCCGAACAGCGCGGCGGTGTTGCGGGTCTGCATCCGCACCACCTGCTCGAGCGGGATGCGCTCGCCGCGGCTGCGGTCGCGCACCCAGTGCGTGAGCATGAAGGTCGGCATGCTCGCGTCGCAGAGGATTCCGCAGTGCGCTCCTCCGTCCGAGAGACCGAGCACCGTCTGCGGGTGCATCAGCATGGTGCGCATGTCGTCGAAGTTTCCGCGCGTGTAGCCGAGTAGCGGGAAGTAGAGCAGCTCCTTGCCGTCGCGCGTGAGCAGCAGGTCGTACGCGACTTCCTGCGGCGTTCGGCCCTCGCGTTCGGCGATCGCCGCGACGCTCTTCTCGGGCGCCGGCTCGTAGTCGGGCGGGTCGCCGAGCGGGAAGAGCTTGTGGAAGCTCGCCGCAATGTAGACCGCGATCGGCATCGCGTGGTTCGGCGCCTCGGTGAGGATGCGAGCGCGCAAGGCCGGGTCGTGCATGCGCCGCACGCGCTCGGCCAGCGGCAGCGCGGCGATCTCGCCGTAGCTCGGATAGGTGCTGAAGGGGTGGAAGCTGCTCTCGAGGCCGAGCAGCAAGCCGGTCGGCCGGCCGCTGACCTGCGGCACGACGCGCGCGCCGCGCTCCGCGCAGGTTTCGGCGAAACGCAGCAGGCGCCGCCACTGATCGGGGTCGAGGTCGTTCTGCAGGCACGCGAAGGTGACGGGCCGGCCTGTCGACGTCGCGAGCTTCTCCATCCAGCGGAACTCGTTGCCCTCGGGTGCGAGGTCGCTCGCCATCTCGAAGACGCCGTGACCGACCTGTCCGAGCGCGCGCCCGATTCCGAGCAACTCGTCCTCGCCGGCAAAGGTGCCGGGTACCGGTTCGCCGTCGACGGCGCGGTGCAGCAGCGTGCGCGACGTCGAGAAGCCGAGCGCGCCCGCGGCGAGGCCCTCGCGCACGAGTTCCGCCATGCGCTCGATGTCGTCCGCCGTCGGCTTCTCGTTGCGGGCGCCGCGCTCGCCCATCACATAGGCGCGTACGGCGCCGTGGGGAACCTGCGTCGCGACGTCGATTGCGCGCGGCATCCGCTCGATCGCATCGAGGTACTCGGGAAAGCTCTCCCAGTTCCACTGGATGCCCTCGGCGAGGGCGGTGCCGGGGATGTCCTCGACGCCTTCCATCAGGCCGATCAGCCACTCGTGTCGGTCGGAACGCGCGGGTGCGAAGCCGACTCCGCAGTTGCCCATCACCAGCGTGGTCACACCGTGCCACGACGACGGCGTGAGGTACGGATCCCAGGTGACCTGTCCGTCGTAATGGGTGTGGATGTCGACCCAGCCGGGTGTGACGAGCAGGCCCGACGCGTCGATCTCGCGCCGACCGGCGCCCGCCTTGCCGCCCACCGACGTGATGCGATCGCCGTCGATGGCGAGATCGCCGCTGCGCGCGGCAGCGCCCGTGCCGTCCACGAGGCTGCCGCCGCGAATCACGAGATCGTGCATGGTTCCTCTCTCTTCGCTGCCGCGCGCGCACGCTACCACACGCGATCTGCCGGGGGCCGCGGCATCGCTGCGATCGCAGCGCGCGCCGGGTCGCGATCCGCCTCGGCGACGAGTCGCTCGCTTCGGCGTTCAGGAGGACGCGGTCCCCGATGGGCCGAGCACGACGCGCTCGACGGTGTCGGGCACCTCGTCCGCGCGCCACAGCGCGGATCGGTACAGCTCGAAGCGCGACCACGGTGCCGAAAGATTCGCGTGCCAGGCGGAGCCCGGGTCGCCGCTCGGACCCGAGGAATGGGCGAACCACGCTTCATCGGGGCGCGCGAGGTCGCACACGAAGCGGCTCGTCGCGCCGACGAACGCGCGCAAGCGCTTGCCTTCGTCGAGCGAGCGGGAGGGGCTCACGGTGTAGTCGTCACCAGGGAAGGGGGCGTCGAGCGCGACCAGGCGGGTGCCGACGCGCGGCAGCTCCGCGAGCAAGGTTCCGAATCGCGCGCGCTGGATGCGACCCCACGACAGGCCCGAGTCGGCGTGCGAGTCGGCGTGCGACCGGGCGTCCGAGTCTGCTTCCGACTCGGCCCCGCAGATCGACGCGATGCGGTCGAGCCCCGCGCGCAGCGCATCGGCGGCGAGATCGGCGAGCGGGCCGGCGGCGCGCTCGATGTCGGCGCGCAGCGGATCGGCGCTGTCGGCGAGCAGGCGCTGGAGGCGCGGGATCGCGCGCCGGCTGTTCGCGAAGCGCGGTCCGACACGGGGTCCCAGCAGCACCTGAGCGACGCGTTCGGAGAGCGACTTCTGCGTGAAGAAGAAGATCGCGGCGGCGGCCGACTCGATCGGGAAGCTGCCGTCCCACGCCGCGAGCGACGCGACGGCGCGTCCTTCGCGTGAAGCCTCGCCCTGAAAGCGGGCGAGCAGCAGCACCAGCGCGTCGCGCAGCGGCGGCGCGTACTCCGCCGTCACGTCCGCCTGCATCGCACGAAAGCTCTCGACGTCGTGCTCGGCGCGCGCGGCCAGCAGGCGCTCGATGCGATCCTGGCGGTGGCGCGGCTCGAAGTGCACACGTGTCGCGATCGGGCCGATCTGCGCGGCGTCGACGATCGAATTCGCGGTCGCGATCGCGCCTTCGGCGGGGTTCAACCGCTTCGGCATCTCGGAGAAGTCGAGGAAGCCGTCCCACTGCGCCTCCGGATCGTGGGCGTCGCGCACGAAGAGACCGTCGCGACGCCGCCGCGGCAGGCGCCCGAAGAGTTCCCAGCCGAAGTGGCCGTCCTTGTGGGCGTAGACGTGATTGAAGTCGAAGGGTCCCTCGTTCATGTCGGCGAGCGCGGCGCGGTGTTCGTTCACCGTCGTCGAGGCAGCGAGTGCGAGGTAGCCAGCGAGATAGCGGCCGGCGTCGGACGGCACGTAGCGCACCGCGAGATCCGCGCCGTCGTCGTGCTTCCAGCCCGGATACAGGATTCCGTGTTCACAGGACTCCCACGCGAGCGTCACTGAGCGACCGAAGCGGGCAGGCCGCTTCTCGCGGTGCGTGCGGATCGCGCCGGTCCCCGTGCTGGTCCGATAGCGGGTGCGGTCACCCGGGACGCGGTGCACCCGGTAGAGGTCCCAGCCGTCGCGGAAGCCGGTCGTGCAGCCCCATGCGAGGTGGCCGTTGTGTCCGAAGCCGAAGGCGGGGTAACCCGGGAACACTCCGCCTTGCACGCGCGCGCCGGGCCATTCGAGATGCGCGTGATACCAGTAGGTGGGCAGCGGCACCAGCGGAACGTGCGGATCGTTGGCGACGATCGGCGCGCCCGAAGCCGAGCGTGTCGCCGCCACGGCCCAGTTGTTGCTGCCCGCCGAGGGAACGTGCACCGGTGGCTCGGGGAGTGTTCCCTCTCCGTGTCGCTCGAGGTCGGGAACGTGCTGCCACGGGGCCTCGGGGTAGATCCGGCGCGCCACTTCGTCGCCGACGTGACCGCGCACGGCGTCGAAGACGAGTTCGTTGTCGAGGTTCACCAGGGATACGACGAAGCCGCAGGTGCGCGCCGCGAGCAGGCAGTCGGCCGGGTGCCACGCGCGGCCGCGGCCGAGCAGCAGGTACTCGGCCGGGTAGACGCCGTTCATCGCGCGCAGCGCGGCATTCACGCCTTCGGCGAAGGCATCGACGCAACTGCGGGCACGCGCCGGCATCGTCGCGAGATCCGCGTGGCTCGCGGCCTCGAAGTCGAGTGGGCGGACGAAACCGTCGAGGTCGGCGATGGCGCGCCCCGAGAACAGGGACTCGCCACGTGCCGGTGCGCGCCAGTTGCCGAGCAGCTCACAGACACGCCCCGCACCGAGGTGCCGAATCAGATCGAGCAGGACGAAGCGGTCCGCGCCCTGCAAGAAACCGAGCAGCGCATACGCGTCGCGCTCGTGCTGGGCGTAGACATGCGGGATGCCGCGGACGTCCCGCACGACTTCCACCCGTCCGTGCAGCGCGGGAACCGCGTTTGCGGTGAGGGCAGGGCGCGTGCCTCGGACGCGCCGTCCCGCGAGAGCGGCGACGAGACGCATCGCCATCGCGAGCCGCCGCTTGCGCGGGAGCGGCAGGTCGTGGGATCGTGTCAAGCGGGGCGGCCTCCCAGGTTTCAGCTTCTCGGCGGATTCCGGTGAGGTCGCCGCGCTGCGCTGACGTGGTATACACGCGATGCCTCTCGCTCGCGAGGCAGGGAGAGAGACGATGAGCGACGACACCGACCGGAAGCAACAACAGCTGAAGCAGAAACTACTGGAACGCCTGGTCGTGCTGGAAGCTCGCACCGGGCGCATCACCGGCGACTTGCGCCATGAGTCGCATCCCGTCGAGCAGGACTTCGCAGAGCAGGCCACGCAGCGCGAAAACGAAGAAGTGCTCGGCGCGCTCGACGAATCAGGCCGTCGCGAACTCGATTCGATTCGAGCCGCGCTCGCTCGCATCGAGGCTGGCGACTACGGGATCTGTCGCCGCTGCCGCCAGCCGATCTCGCCCGAGCGCCTGCGCGCGCTCCCGACCGCGCTCGAGTGCGTGCGCTGCGCCGCCTGAGCGCCGGGTCTCGCTAGAGGAAGCCGAGGCGGCGGTCCGCCTCCTCCGAATCGTAGTCTTCGAACTGGAGGATGCCGAGCCGGTCGAAGGCCTCTCGCACGCGCGCGGTGAGCAGCCCGAGCTTCTTCAGATTCGGCACGATGCGCATGAAGAGCATCTTGCGGAACATCTGAGCGGGCGGCGACGCGAGGAACACCTCACGCACCTCGTCGGCGTTCCAACCCATCGCGTTGGCGATGTCGTCGCCGATCAGGCGGTTTCTCATCAGCTCGCAGGCATAGATGATGAAGTCCTCGCGGTCTCGAAGCTCGCTCGCCGGCATGTCGTCGTAGTAGCCGCGCAGCGAGAGCACGCCGAACGCGACGTGCCGCGATTCGTCCTTCATCACGTACTTGAGCAGTTCCTTGAGCAGCGGCTCCTGCGCCAGCTGATACAGGTTGCCGAAGGCCGCCATCGCGAGTCCTTCGATGATGATCTGCATACCGAGGTACTTGAAATCCCAGCGGCTGTCCTTGATGGTCGCGTCGAGCAGTTCTTTGAGGCTCGCGTTGATCGGCCACTCCCATTCCAGCTTGTCGTGGACGTAGCGGCTGAAGACTTCGACGTGTCGCGCCTCGTCCATTGTCTGGGTGCCGGCGTAGTACTTGGCGTCCATCCAGGGCACGCCGCCGACCAGCTGCGAGGCCACGATCAGCGCGCCCTGCTCCCCGTGCAGGAACTGCGAGAGCTGCAGAGAGATCTGTGCGTGCCGCAGGCGGGCGCGTTCCTTCGCGTCGAGCTTCTTGAACGGGCCATAGTCGGCGAGCGGGTTGATGGCGGGCGGGATGATGTCGCCCTCCGGATCGACCTGGGTGTCCCAGGCCAGCTGCGTCGTGCCGTTCCACTGATCGCGCTTGGCCTTCTCGTAGAGGTCCTGCAGACCTTCTTTCACGCTCCCGTAGTTCCAGACGTAGTTGGTATCGAAGGAGGTGAGCACCGTCTCCAGCTCGCGGTCGAGCTGGCGGATCTGGTTCACGGACCGTGACTGGGCGTGGGACATCGTCGGTTTCTCCTGCGGCGGGGCGGCGCGGCCAGCCTATCGGTGGCCACCAGGTGTGTCCAACGGCCACTCATATCTTGCACACACAGCGATCCTCACGGGCTCGATCGGCATCCAATCTCTGGGAGAGGAATCCGGCCGGAATTGATGTATAGAAAATATCAGGACATCGCATTGACATCTAATCCAATTGCGCCGATGCTTCGTATCCATTTTCCGGCCGTATCCACGAGGGCATGAGGCTTGAAAGCAGCTCTGAGCCAGGTTCGAGGCCTTGCCGTGGCCTGCGGCGATCGACACGTGCTTGCGGATCTCCCGGATTTCGGCAGGGAGCGTGCGAACAATGGCCGCTCGTCGGCCGTCGTAGCCCGCTCCGATCTGGCAGCCCCCGATTTCTCGCCGAGGCCCGGCGACGACGCGATCGACGTCCGGCCTTGCGACGCCCCTGGCACCCGACTCTCAGCGCGCGCCCGCAACTGAGTGGATGGAGACATGGACGACGACCTCATTCGCACCGAACAACCGCTCTTCGACGACCTCGAGTCCGACGCCGTGCGGCCCGAACCGACTGCGGTCCCGGATCCGCTGCGCGACGAGGACCACATTCCGAGCGCGCGCGAGACCCGGGCAAGCGGTCAACCCGATGCGCTCGTTTCCTACATCCGTTCGATCTCGCAGACACCGATCCTCTCGCGCGAACAGCAGTACGAGATCGCGGGCGCGCTCGAAGCGCATCGCGAGGCATTCCTCGACGCGATCTTCGCCGTGCCGGCGACGGCGACGGAGATCGTGCGCCGTTGGCGCGAGCGAAAGGCCGCGGGCTACGTCACCGCCACCTTCTCTGCACACCACCTCGACGGCAGCGGTCGCGACCTCTCGGCCGAGATCGATCGCGCTTTGGGGGCGCTGGAGAAGCTGGTCGCCCGACGCGATACGGTGGTGCGCAACCGGCAGTCGCTGCGCCAGAGCGAGATGCTCGGGCGTCGCATCGCGCGCGGACTGCGCGAGGCCGGGCTGGCATTCGAAGTGGTCGTCGAGACGTATCGCGGGCTGGCGAAGGCAGCGGCTTCCCCGCGCCGTCGCGCACGCGGCTCGGCGGCCGGACGCGAACAGCTCGAGATCGCGCGGCGCTCCCTCGCGAACTACGAAGTGACCAAGCAGCGCTTCGTGCGTCACAACCTGAAGCTGGTGGTGAAGTTCGCCAAGCAGTATCGCGGCATGGGCGTGCCGTTCCTCGACCTGATCCAGGAAGGCAATCTCGGACTGATCCGCGCCGTCGAGAAGTTCGATCACCATCGCGGGCACAAGTTCTCCACCTACGCAGCCTGGTGGATCCACCAGGCGATGATTCGCGCGGTGCAGAAGCACTCGCGGACGGTGCGGGCCCCCTCGCACGTCTACGACCTGCAGCTTCGCTTCAAGCGCGCCGAGAAGAAGCTGCGGGGGCGAACGTCGGCCGAGCCGTCGCGGACCGAGATCGCGGCGGAACTCGGGCTCTCTGCGCTCGAGATCGACCGTTTGATGTCGACGATGATGCCGATCGCCTCGACGCATGCGCCGCTCGCCGGTACCGAGTCGCTCACGCTCGACGACGCGCTCGCGGACGACACGCTCGTCGATCCCGGCGAGGCGCTCGACCGCAACGTCGTGGTGAGCGAGATGCACGCGCTGCTCGAAGACCTCGAGCCCCGCGAGCGGGCGGTGATCGAGCGTCGTTTCGGACTCGGCGACGAGCCGATCCAGACGCTGCAGGTGATCGGGCAACGCCTCGGACTTTCGCGCGAACGTGTGCGGCAGATCGAAGCGAAGGCACTCGACCGACTGCGGAAGAGCGGCAAGGCGGATCATCTCGCCAGCCTCCTCGACGGACAGCGCGAGGTCGCTTGAGAACCGCGTCAGGCGGGTTGCCGTCGGCGCGGTAGTCTCCCCGGCCTCGTACGCCACGAGGGGATCCATGAAGCCTCGCCGTCGCGTCGGCCTCGTGCTCTCCGGCGGTGGTGCCCGCGGTGCGTACGAGGTTGGCGTCCTCGCGCACTTCTTCGAGCAGATCGTGCCGAAGCTCCCTGCGGGCTTCGACTTCGACCTGGTGAGCGGCACCTCGGTGGGCGCGATCCACGCCGCCTACGTCGCCGCGAGTTCGCACTGGGACGGCGTGCAGCGCGCGCGCCGGCTCGTCGACACCTGGAAGAACATGGAAGTCGCGCAGGTCGTGCGACTCGGCGTTGCTGACCTGCTCGGTGTTCCCTTGCGCGCGCTCGGCCTCGCACAGCTGCGGCGCCGTGCCGGTGGCAGGGCCAAGGCGCCCGAGGTGATCGGCGGACTCATCGACGTCTCGCCGTTGGAACGCATCGTCGCGCAGCGCGTGCCGTGGAGCGCCCTGCGCGACAACCTCCACAAGCCCCGCCCACGTGCCCTTTGTGTGCTCTGCACGCAAGTGAGTTCGGGGCGCGTGGCGGTGTTCATGGACGGGCCGCTCGCGGACCCGTCACCCTGGTCGACCGACCCGAACATCCTGGCGATCCCCACCGAAATCACCGCGATGCACGTGCGCGCCTCGGCAGCGATTCCGTTCCTTTTCCCCGCCGTGCGCATTGGCGAGCATTACTACGTCGACGGCGGCCTGCGCATGAACACGCCGCTCTCGCCCGCGCTGCGACTCGGTTGCGATCGCCTGCTCGTGATCGCATTGAAACATCACCCCGCCGGTCCCGTCGAGACGCCCACGTTCTCGGACGCCGTGATCACGCAGCCCGCGTTCCTGATCGGGAAGGTGCTCGACGCGCTGATCCTCGACCAGCTCGAAGTCGAGATCCACCGACTCCACGTGGTGAATGCACTGCTCGCCCAGGGTGTCGCGATCTACGGCGACGACTTCATCGAGAACGTCAGTGGTGCCGTGCGCTTGCAGCGCGGAGCGGGCTACCGGATCGTCGAGACGGCCGTCGTGCGACCCGGCGAAGACATCGGCCGCATTGCCGCCGCGTGCTATCGCAAGCACGGAGCGGGCGCGCTCGGCGCACTGCCCTCTTTGATGACGCGGCTGGCCCTTCGCGGTGTTCCCGAAGGCGAGGCCGACCTGCTCTCCTACCTGTTCTTCGACCGCCGCTTCACCTCCGAGCTGATCGCGCTCGGCCGCGAGGACGCGCGCCGCCAGGAAGACGAGATCCTGCAACTCCTCGTCGATTGAGTTGGCGCTTCGTGAGCGGTCAGGCGAGCGCGGCGAAGCGCACGTCGGTGAGCGCTTCGGAGAGTTTCCAGAGTCGCGCCGCATCTGCGAGGTCCTTCGAGCGGGCGCTCGATCTCACCTTGCGCGGATGGCCCCACATCTCGCCGAGGCTGGCGGGGCCGAAGTAGTCGCCGCCTTGCACCTCCGGCGCGGTGGCGGCGTAGAGCGTCGGCAGCGCGCCCATCGCCGCGCTCTGGGCGATCAGCCGGTTGGCGACTTCGAAGAGCCGCTCGAGCACACGGGAGCCTGCCATCCGTGCTCCGACGGATTGCAGATTGGTCGCCGCGTAGCCGGGGTGCGCCGCGACACTGATCACGGACGTGCCCGCCTTGCGAAGCCGCCGATCGAGTTCGAAGGCGAAGAGCAGATTGGCGAGCTTGCTCTGCGCATAGGCGCGCCAATTGCGATAGCTGCGCTCGAGCTGCAGATCGTCCCAGTGTATCTTGCCGGGGCGGTGCGCCGAGCTGCTCACGGAAACGACGCGCGCCCCGGGCGTGTCGAGCAGGCGCGGCAGCAGCAGACCGGTCAGCGCAAAGTGGCCGAGATGATTGGTCCCGAACTGCATCTCGAAGCCGTCCGTGGTGCGGCGGTGCGGGATCGCCATCACGCCCGCGTTGTTGCAGAGCAGGTCGAGTCGTTCGTGTTGCGCAACGAAGGCCTCCGCGAAGGCGCGCACCGAGGCGAGCGAAGCGAGGTCGAGCGCCATCGCTTCGACGGAGACAGCGGGACTCGCCGCGCGAATTGCCTGCAGCGCAGATTGCGCTTTCGCCGCGTCGCGACATGCGAGTACCACGTGAGCGCCCTTCGCCGCGAGCGCGAGCGCGCTCTCGCTGCCGAGTCCGCTGTTGGCGCCCGTCACGATCGCGACGCGACCGCTCTGGACCGGGATGTCGGCGATTGCCCAGCGGGTGTCGTTGCTCATCGGAAGCCTCCAGGAGGCCGGGCGCGCGCGCCCGGCGCCCTCCAACCGTGGAAGGGATGGCGCGCGACCAGCTCGGGATTGCGGAATACGAGGACGAGCAGCATGCCCGCTACGAAGCCACCGACGTGGGCCCAGAATGCGACACCGCCGCCTTCCGCGCCGAGCCCCGTCGCGCCGCCGATCAGCTGCAGCGCGAGCCAGTAGAACAGCATGAACGCCGCCGGTACCGCGACGGTCGTGACGTAGAAGCCCAGCCACAGCAGCAGATGGACGCGCGCACGCGGATAGAGCATCACGTACCCGCCCATCACGCCGCCAATCGCACCCGACGCGCCGACCATCGGAATCGGTGACGTCGGGTTCGCCGCCAGCTGCAGGCCCGCAGCCGCGAGGCCGCAGAGCAGGTAGAAGAGCGCGAAGCGCGCGTGTCCCATCGAGTCCTCGACGTTGTTTCCGAAGATCCACAGGAACCACATGTTGCCGAGCAGGTGGAACCAGCCGCCGTGCAGGAACATGTGCGTGAACAACGTCAGCCGGTCGGGGTTCGCGTCCACCACGCACGTGAAGTGGGGAGTGAGCGGCACGCTCGTTCCCGGCGCCGCGAGTTGGAGCAGCTCACCCGGGATCAAGCCGAGGTCGCAGAGCGAATGGGCGAGGCCGGCCTCGCTGCCCAGCTTCTGGACCGTGAGCCAGGCGAGGACGTTGAGCCCGATGATCCCCCACGTGACGACCGGCGTGAGGAAGTGCGGGTTCTCGTCGCGGATCGGGAACATCGCGCCGGCGCTCCGCCGCTCAGACCAACCGGCTCTCGTGGCCCTGCCAGTAGCGGTCTCGCAGCTTGCGCTTCAGCATCTTGCCGGTCTCGGTGCGCGGCAGCTCGGCGACGAAGTCGATCGTACGCGGACACTTATAGTGGGCGATCTGCGCGCGGCAGAACTGGATCAGTTCGTTCGCGAGCGCGGGGCCCGCTTCGCTGCCGGGTGCGGGCACCACGACCGCCTTCACCTCTTCGCCCATCTCGTCGTTCGGCACGCCGATCACCGCGACGTCGTGCACCTTGGGATGCGTGATGAGGTGACTCTCGGTTTCCTGCGGGTAGATGTTCACACCGCCGGAGATGATC
>JAGSPS010000016.1 GCA_018262315.1 Deltaproteobacteria bacterium
AATCCGCTCGTCGGCTCGCTTGAGCACGTGCGCGGTGTCGTCGAAGCCGATGACCGCCACCGGGTCGTCCGGAAACTGGAGCAGCACGACGGCGACCGCCACGCCCATCAGCGCGAGCTTCTCGCCCTGCATCGAGAGACTGGTGTCGAGACAGAGCACGACCGACTGCGCGCGCCGCCGCTGGAAGTCGACGACGACGTCTTCGGGCTGCAGCGCCGTGCGCCGCTCGCCGCGCGCGAACGAGAGCGGCGAGCCCTCGAGCGTCTCCTCGATCGCGACCTCGATGCGCGTCGCGTCGGCCGGGGTCTCCCTCCACGGCGACTGGCCGCTGCGCGTCGGGTGGACGACGGCGCCCAGCACGTTGCGTGCGCGGTCCACGATCGCGGCGGCGCTCGTGGCCCGCAGGCGGCGCACGGCACTCTCGTGCGCCGTGCCGCGCGCGAGCGGCATGCCGAAGTCGAAGTAGCGCGTGGCGATGTCCCAGTCGGTCGCGCCGCCCAGCTCGGGAATCAGCGGGTCGTCGTAGCACGCGACGCGCCGCTTCTCGGTGCTCGCGTCGATCCGGGGGTCCGAGCCGCGGCGTTCGGTCTTCGCAGCCGGCGACGCCGTGGGCGCGGCTACGGACGGACTTTTTTTGGTGCTTCGCCGATCTGGGTGGCGGCGGTCCTGGCGAGTTCGGCGACGACGACGGTCGCCGCGGCGGCGTCGGATTCGTCGCCGAAGTCGCGCGCGATCTCGATGCGCGTCGGCAGCGCGATCTCGGTGGCTTCTTCGATCGCGGTGGCGAGCGCGGTGCCGTCGTCGTGGAGCGCGGCGGCGATCTCGGCGATCGCGATCGCGGCGCGCACCGAGGCGCCGCGGCGGATGCGGGGGTCGTTGCGCGTCGCGCGGGCGATCGCGACGGCCGCGGCGGCCAGTGAGCGTCGCTCGGCGTCGCCGAGCTTTCCCGCGGTGAGGTGCGCGAGCACGATCGCCCGCTCTTCCGCTTCGGACTGGTAGCCGAGGGCGACGAGTTCGAAACGGTCGAGCAGCGCTTCCGAGAGATGCGAGGTCGCGACGAACTCGCTCGGGTTCTGGGTCGCGATCACGCGGAACCCTTCGCGAGCGCGGATCGAGCCGAGGCGCGGCACGACGACGAGTCGCTCGTCGATGGCGGGGAGCAACACATTCTGCACGCCTTCGGGCAGGCGGTTGATCTCGTTGACCAGGAGCAGGCCTCCGGTGGTCATCGCTTCGACGAGCGGGCCGGGCAGGAAGGCTTCCGGTCCGTAGCCGCGTTCGATCACCGTGGGCGGGTCGAACCAACCGCTGAATTTCTGTTCGCTGTAGCGACCGTCGCCGTCGACGCGGAAGAGCGGCAGGGCGAGTCGCTCGGCGATGGCGAGCGCGAGGTGCGTCTTGCCGACGCCGACGGGACCTTCGAGGAGCACGTTGCGGCCGGCGCGCAGGCAGGCCTCGACGCGGCGTCGCACATCCTCGCGTCCGATCAGTGGTGTCATACTCACTTCAGCACCGCAACGACTCGATGATCCGAGCGACTCGACGCCCGGTCCCGGTGGTCGCGGTAGTCGTCGAGGGTCTCGCGGTGGATTTCGTAGATCGGTTCGGGGAGGGCGTCGAGCGCGAAGAAACCGACCTCCGCCACCTCGTCACCGTCGGGACGCGGCGTGCCCTCCCACTCGTGGGCGAGGACCGCGATCGTGAAAGTCTGCACCTGGTCGCCGTTCGGGTAGACGACGCTGTACTTGGGGTCCGTGTAGACGCCGAAGAGATCGGCACGCAGGATGCGCACGCCGACCTCTTCGGCGGTTTCGCGAATCGCCGCGGCGAGTGCGGACTCGCCGACGTCGACGCAGCCGTGCGGCAGCGCCCAGGACCCGAAGAGCTTCTGCCGCTCCATCAACACGTGCCCCTGGTCATCGAAGATCAGCGCTCGTACCCCCGGCACGAGGATCTTCATGTTGCCGACCTTGGAACGCAGCGAGCGGATGTAGTCGAGCATTACTTGCCGAGCTCGGGCCAGTACGCCCGCAGCACCTTGCCGTCGCGCTTGATCAGCGTGTAGACGGGCGACTTGTGGATCGCGAAGTAGACCGGTGCGTTGGTCGCGTACTGGTAGTCCTTGCGGATGATCTTGCGCGACACGGAGTTCACCCAGATCGTGCCGCCGTGTTCGGCGTGGCGGCGCTGCGCGATCTCGCGTGCGCTGTAGCCGGAGGTGAAGAACACCTCCTCGCCGTCGTCGGCGTAGGTCGTTTCGAAGCTCTCGAGCTCGGGACCTTCGCCGACTCCGTTCTCGGAGAAGGGTCCCTGCTCGTCGTGGGGAGTGGTCTGGTAACGCGCCATGCCTTGATCCTTCTTCGTCTCGCTCGCACTTTGTAGGAATAGCGGGGGGACCGCCAAAGCGTCTGCTCCAACGGCCCCTTCGCTTTGCGAAGTCGATCCTAGTGCTCGTCGAGGACGTCCCGATTCAGCGAGAAGTCGCTTCCCTTGTAGAGGATCGCGATCTCGGGGCGGTCCTTGAAGGGGATCGTGTAGTGGGTGATCTCCTTCATCTTGAGCACGTTCGAGAGCGCCTCGTCGAGTTCCCAGATGCGGCGTTCCATCTCCGGGTCGAGCCACTCGTCTTCACTGAACGACTCCACGAGTTCGACGAGGTCCTTGTAGAGCGCCGAGGACTCGTTCTCGAGGTAGACGTTCATCCACCACCAGTAGGCGCAGCGGGCCTTGTCGATCCAGAGCCGCTCGTCCGGCGCCCACTTGAGCTTGGTGTCGTGCAGGAAGTTGTGGAAGTGCTTGGTCTCGTCGATCAGGTCCAGTTCCTTGGCGATGTCGTGGTACTCGGTGCCCGGGAACGGGTAGCCGAGCGACATCTTGAGACCGTTCGGCATCAATTTGGAGTTGAGCTTCAGCGTGTCGCGCATCTCCTCCAGTGATTCGCCCGGGTTCGCCAGGATGTTGAACGCAAACGAGCGGAGCCCGATTTCGTGGCACCACTTGAAGACCTGCTCGGTCTTCTTGTTCGAGAAGTCGCGCTTCAGCACCAGCCGCTTGATGCGCGTGGTGGCCGTCTCGACGCCGAAGCGGACCAGGTCGCAGCCGGAGTCCTTCATCACCTCGAGCATCTCGCGGTCCACGTCGAGCACCGTCGTGTTGCACACGAAGGGCGTCCCGATCTCCTTCTTGTAGCGGACCAGGAACTCCTTCATGTACGGCTGATTCATCGTGAAGGTGTCGTCGTTGAACGAGAACGCCTTCACGTTGTCGTGCTTCTCGAGGATCGACTTCAGCTCGCCGATCATGTCGTCGATGCTGCGCAACCGCAGATAGCCGAGCGCTGCATTGCCGGAGTTGTCGGCGCCGAAGCCCGCCTGCAGCACCTTCGCCACGCCGTTGTTGTGGCAGTAGGTGCAGCGATACGGGCAGCCGCGGTTGAAGTACATGTTGACCCAGCCGCGGCGGTTGTCCGTGATGCGACGGAACTGCGGCCAGTGATCGATGTCCATCCAGGGGATGCCCATCGACAGGTCCTTCAGCGGGCGCGGCGCATTCGGCTTGATCTTGCCGTCCACGCGGCACCACACGTTCGGGATGTTCGTGGTGTCTTCACCCTTCGAGAGCGCGTAGGCCAGGTCGACGATCTGGTCGTCGCCTTCGCCGACGCCGACGAAGTCGATGAAGGGCGCTTCCTTCATCACCACCAGCGAATTCAGCGTGGCGTGGATACCGCCCAGGATGATCGGCACGTGCGGCATCGCCTGCTTCATCGCCTGGAGCAACATCTTGGTTTCGGGGTAGTGATTCGCCCCGGTCGACATCGCGATCATGTCGGGTCCGTAGTCCTTCACGTCGGACACGGCCCGTTCGATGTGGAACGGGTAGTCGAGCCACTCGCTGATGTGCAGGATGTTGGTGTCGTGGCCTGCCGCGCGAAGCGCGCCCGACAGATATGCCTGCCCCATGCTCAAACCGAGCGGGCAGTCGAAATTGGGCCAGATGAATTGAAATCGCATCGTCGCCTCCCTTTCTTCGAGCCACACACCCGTGGCTTGCGAACTAGAACGCTCCGTCGCCTCGCAATGAAACCCAGAGCGTCTTTCCCAGGATCTTCAGATCCAACCATGCGGATCGCTTGCGCACGTACTCGACGTCCCACTCGTTGGTCTCGTGGAACGAGAGATTTCCGCGACCCTGGACCTGGGCCAGGCCGGTGACGCCGGGTCGCACGTCGAGCTTCACCAGATGCTGTTTCTCGTAGTACCGGATGTTCTCGACGATGTCGGGGCGCGGCCCGACCAGATGCATGTCGCCGAGCAGCACGTTGACGAGGTTCGGCAGCTCATCGAGGCTGGTGCGGCGCAGCCAGCGGCCCACGCGCGTGAGCCGCGGATCGGCGAGCAGCGCCGACGCGGGCTGCTGGCGCGGATCCGTCGACGGATTCTTGGTGCTGACGAGCACCTTGATCGGCATCGAGTGCAGCTCGTGATCGTCGTACGTGTAGGCATAGAGTTCGGGAAAGCGCTGGCGCGCGTCGGCGTACATGCTGCGGAACTTGTAGAGCGTGAAGGGCTTCCCGAAGAGATTTTCGCCGCGCTTGTGGGGGCCGGCGTAGGGATGCGGCTCGCCGCGGCGGCGGTTCTCGCCGATCCGTGTATGGCGGAACAGCGCGGGGCCCGGCGAATCGAGCTTGATCAAGATCGCGATCAAGATCATCAGCGGCGCCGTCACGAGCAGGCCGGTACCGGCCACGACGACGTCGATGCCGCGGATCAGCAGGGATCCCGGCAGGCTCCGCGCGGGCACGGTGGGATCCGTGTGGTGGACGCGAGCGGCCCCCGAGGGAGGGGCGGACTCCGTACGCGCGTCGCCGCCCTGTCTGGCGCGACCGATTGCTTCGACCCCCTCTACGGGTCGAGCCGAGCTTCCCATGCTCACGCGTCCTTCCATTCACCGAGCTGCCGCACGTTGGATCCTGCTGCTGCTTCTAGTGGTAACGTGCTGCGCCATTGCGCGCCGTCATTCTGTACGCGTCCGAGGGTGAGTGGGATGAATCGGGGGAAAGTGTCATCGCCGGTTCCTTGCGCGCTCCCTGCACTCTCCCGCGCGAGCGGCGTCACTCTGGTCGCGAGCGACCGACCCGCCAGGGCAGTTTAAGCAAGATCGGTACCAACCATCCAGGCGCCAGCGCGTTCGCGCTGGTGTTTCCGACAGGACGTCACCCGGCAACTGCTCTCGCCTTGGGCCGCAGTTGCTCCCTGCGCGACAGCCATCCCCATCGAATCGAGAACTTCGAATTCAGCCGCGCACCAAGCCGTTCCGCTCGCTCGGCTCGATCACGTGTCGACCGAACAGGCCTCGCACCCGGTCGTAGCGCCGCTATTTCGCGGCCTTCAGCTTCTCCAGGTCGGACGTCAGTTGCAGCTGCTCCTTCTGCTTCTGCTCGAGCGCGGCCTGGATCTGCTTCTGCTCCTCCTGGTTCTGGAGCAGCTTGTCCTTCACCGACGCCTGGTCCGGTACGGCCTGGAGCTGGCGCTGATCGGCCTGCTTCTGCTGCAGCGCAGCCTGGAGCTGCTTCTGCTCGGCCTGGTTCTGCATCAGGTGGTTGTGCAGTTCCTGCTCGTGCACGGCCTTGATGTTGGTCTTGGCGCCCCCCATCTCCTTCTGCTTGACCTGCTGCGGCGTCTGCGCGCTCGCGACACCCGCGCCGCCGATCGAGAGTGCGAGTGCCAATGCGCCCAACTGGATCATTCGCTTCATCGTTCTCTCCTCGAAAATCGGGGACGTGCCAATCTCGACGCGAAACATACCCCACGCAGATCGTGTGTCTCGCACGATCCGGCGTCATCGATGTGGAGCAGAGCCCGATCGAGTGCGCCTTCTCAGGCGATCTGTGGGTCGATTTCTCGCTCGCCCTCGAGCTGGCGACATCGGGCTGCGCGCTCGGAACCTCGTGAACTCCGCCACAGGGACGGAGCGAGCGGTCGCAGCGCTGGGAAGCCGCGGATCACGGGATCCACTTCGGGAACAGCACGTTCGTCCCGAACGGGAACATCGTGCTGCCGTCGTCGCCGCCGGCGACGCTGCCGAGCCAGGAGCCCGGCTTCATCGCGGAGCCGATCCCGAAGTGGTAGAGGAGGACGCTGCCCTTCCAGTCCGGCACGATGCTGGTGCCGCCGATGAAGCTCACGAGGGTCGGCGCGCCGCCTGCGACCGGCTGCGTGTGGAGGTCCTGGCAACGGTCGCCGCCGCCCGACCAGTTGGGCCCGCACACGCTTCCGTCCGGCATGCGCAGCCGGATCCGCGAGTAGACCACCTTCGAGCCGTCGGGCGAGTGTTCGGGGTCGTGCACGCTGTCGAGCCAGATCGCGCCGCCCTGGATCACGACGCGCGGCTGGGTGCCGTCGATGCTCGTCTCCATGATCTCGAGGTTGCCGGTAGACAGCACCAGCGTGTTGAACGCGAGTTTCGCGCCATCCTCGGAGACCGAGACGTCGGCGGCGCCCCGGTTCGGGAGCTGCGTCACCTGCCGCCAGCTCCCGAGGTCCGCCGCGATTCGGAACACCTCGGACTCCTCGGCCGCCCGCGGATCGCTGGCATCGCCGAGCGAGACGCCCGCGGAATAGAGGTCCCCGTTCGGGGCGAAATCGATGCCGCCCACGCCCACCCGCGCGAAGCCCGGCAGCAGGCGGTAGACCCGCCGCGAGGGGAGATCGATCAGGAAGAGCTTCGTCTCGACCTGGCCGCTGAAGTCTTCGCCCACGTTGAAGACGATCTTCGTGCGGGTGCGATCGATGGCGGCATGGCGCAAGGGCTTGAGCGCCGGATCGTCGCAGACCGGCAACGCCGGGTCGGCCGGAGAGGGCCGGCCCGTGATGGGCGTGCGATGGCTGCTGTTCAGATCCTGGACCCACAGGCAGTCGTCGAGGCTGTAGACGATGTCGTCCTGCGGCGTGATCGCGGCGCCGGGCATCAGATCGACGATCGCCGGGACGGCGACGTCGGCCGGCGGCTCGGGCGCGGCGGCCGGCGAGGGCGGCTCGGGCGCAGCGGGCACGACGGGCTGGACGGCCGGCTCGGGCGCCCCCGCGTCCACCGCGCCCGGTCCGACGAAGCGCCCGAAGCCGGTCGGCTCCCCGCCGACCGGGATCCGCGCGCCGAAGAGCTGGTTCGTGGTGGTGTCGATGGTCGCGACGTCGTGGGTCGCGCGGCTCGCCACGTAGAGCACGCGGCCATCGGGCCGCACTCCGATGCCCTGGGCCAGCGAGATGCCCGGCTGCTGGATCGTGTAGGCGAGTGAGTGGGTCGCCGTGTCGATCACCGACACGACGCCGGCGCTCAGCAGGTTCGCCACGTAGACGGCGCCGCCGCTCGGGTGGACCGCGACGCCAACCGGGATCCGGCCGACGCCGATCCGCTTCACCATCCGACGCGACGCTGTGTCGACGACGGCGAGGACGTCGCTGCCGCTGTCGGAGACGTACAGAAACCGGCCGGTCGGGTGCAGCGCCATGCAGCCGAGGCTGTCGCCGATCGGAATCGCGCCCGTGACCGTGCGCGTGGCCGCATCCACCACCGAGACCTGTCCCGGATAGTCGCCCCCGACATAGACGGTCGCGCCGTCGGGATGGACGGCGACGGCGAACGGGTGGTTCGCGATCGACACCGTTCCGCGTATTTCGTGGCTGTGCGCATCGAGCACCGACAAGCTGCGGCCGCCGGTGTTCACGACGTAGACCGTGTTGCCGTCCGGGCTCACCTCGATCCCGCTCGGATTGTCGCCGACGGCGATGGTGTCGGAGACCTGGTTCGTCGCTGCGTCGATCACGACGACGGCGTCGAGCGGGCCCATCGTGACGTAGACCTGCGAGCCGTCCGGGTGCACCGCCGTCGCCATCGGTCCGGGCCCGACGTGGACGGCGGCGACGACGGCTTGGGTGGCCGTGTCGATCACGGACACCGCCGCGCTGCCGCGCGCCGCGACGTAGGCGAAGGGTGCAGCCTGGGCCGACGTCCCGAGCGCTGCACAGAGGAGTGCCAGGATCCGCGCAACTCTCATTCCCACTTCCACTTCTTTCACCTCTCCGACGCGGACCACCGTATCATGCCCGCGGCGGATTCCGCAGGAACTCCGACCCTCCGACCGATGTGCGCAACTTCGCGAGGCGCCCCGATGAGCCGACCCCCTTCGCCCCGCCCCCGGATCTCGATCGCCTGGATCGTGCTGCTGCTCGTCGCGCTCGGCGCCGTCGTGCCGGCTTCGGGCCAGGGCGGCGCGGTCCCGCTCGGGTGTCCGGTCGGCCCGATCGAGTTGCTCTCGGGCACCTCGGTGCAGGCCGGCGCATGCACGATCCACGGCGACGTGACGCTCGGCGGCAGCGCGGTGCTGGTGATCGACCAGGCCCATTTCGTGCTCGACGGGAATCTCTGGCTGCGTGGCGATGCGCAACTCGTGGTGCAAGCGTCGGCCTTCACGATCGAACAGCACGGCGTGCTCGAACACCGCATCGAGGCGCGCGACCGCGCGCGGATCGACTTCGTCGGCTCGGTCGTGAGCACCAACCGCTCGACGCCTGGCGCGAGCTTCGCGAGCCAATACCTCGGCTACGACCAGAGCGTGCTGCGCGTCGTGAACTGCCAGATCCTGCTGCCCGACAGCTGGCTCCTCGCGGACCTGTACGGACACGCGATCGTACACACCACGCAGTCGAAGAACTTTCCGTCCGAGATCTACCCGCACGAGGACGCGACCGTGCTGATCGAGGGGGAGATCGCGGACCACCGCGTGTGGCTCGAGTTCGTCGAGGGCGCGAAGGCCGTGATCGCCGAAATTCCCGACGCGGCGAGCCCGTTCTCGTTCGACTTCGGCCGCGAGACCGCGGGCGTGGTGAACGTCGGCTACCAGGTGAAGGTGATCGGAGGGATCGCGACCTTCGGCATCGCGTCGCATCCGGGCTCGGACGTGACGCTCTCGCACAACGTCGGACCGGTGGCGATCGCGTACTTCGTGACCGACCCGAACGCCACCGAGCCGCTGACCGGCCTCCATCCCGGGCTTCGCAACGCGACGTTCACCCATCAGGGACGCGTGCTCCGGCTGGTCGAAGCCAACCTGGAGGGTTTCGCCTGGCAGATCTACGCGGCGAGCCCCGGCGCGACCACGCCCGGCACGGTGCCGATCGCGGACTCGGTGCTGAACGAGCTCGCGGCACTCGACGGCGGTCGCTTCTCGGTCACCAACAGCGTGCTGCAGTGGGCCGTCATCGCGGCCCTCGGACCGCGCAGCGCGATCGACATCCTCGGCTCGACGATCAACTCCCAGAGCATCGTCGCCGCGAAGGACGCTGTGATCCACATCGACTCCTCGGACATCTTCGGATCCGCGGTGGAAGCGCGCGACGATGCGGTCGTCCTGCTCACCAACAGCCGGCTCGGACAGAACGTGTGCCATCCGCTCTGCCTGCCGCTGTGTCCCTCGTTCGCAGATGGCGGCTGCAACTGGTTCCTCGAAGCCGGAGCGGAGATGAGCCTCGAAGCCGCGGATCGCGCACTGATCGTCGCCGCCGGCATCGACGCTCCCGCGGGCGCGATTCCGATCGGCTCGAGCCATGCGTTCATCGGTGACGCGTTCGCGACCGTCGCGCCGGGCGCGACGGCCGGCCTCGAATACGACCTGCGCTGGCGGAACGCGAGCACGGGCGCCGCCGGCGTCATCGCGACGAACGGCCTCGGGCCGAAGCGCGGCGAGCTGCTCGGCACGCTCGCCACGGCCGGCCTCGCGGCCGGCGACTACTTCGCGATCCTCGAGCTGCGCATCGCCGGTGCACCCGCCGTCACCGTCGCGCGGCCCTTCCGCCTCTCGATGCCCTGAGCGGATCGGCGTCGAGATCCATCGGGTCTGCGTTTCCCGAGCGCGGACGCTAGAGGCGTTCTGCGATCACGATGTCCTGGAAGCTCAAGCCTCGCTCGCGGCCGCACCACGAGCCGAAGTGGATCGGCTCGACCAGCGACAGGCCCCGCGACGCAAACAGCTCGCGCACCACGGCCTCCGGGTAGCCGACGGCCGCTTCGGGGATCGCTGCGCTCTCGGTGCGACATACACCAATAGGATGTCGTAGTGTGAGCGCGCCCTTGCCTCCGTCGATGCAGCGCTCCGCCTCTTCGTTCAGCAGGAGCATGCTCGCGAGGCAGCGCGAGCCGGGCGCCAGGACGCGCGCGAGCTCGCCGACGTAGTTCGCGAGTTCGTCGGGGAGCATGTGGGTGAAGACCGACGTCGCGAACGCGAAGTCGAAGGACGCGTCGCCGAATGGAAAGCGGTACTCGGATGCACGAGCGCGACCCGCTTCGTTGTAGAGCGAGTTGAACACATCGGCCTGCTGGAACCGGAAGTTGGGATGGCGCGGCGTGATGTTCCGCCGGCACCAGTCGACGCCCACCGCGACGATGTCGAAGCCGTCGTAGCTGCCGCTCGCGTCGAGATGGCGCGTGAGGGGGATCGCCTTGCGGCCGATCGCACAGCCGATCTCGAGCACCCGGTGGTTCGGCCGCAGCCCGCCGAGCTCGACGAAGTACCGCAGAAACTCGGCGCCGTCGCGGCGGAAGTCCGCCTCGCTCTGCGAGCCGTCGAACATCAGGCGCGTCGGCGGGAGCAGATCGCCATCGCCGCGGCGCCGCGGGTGCAGCATGTCGCGCACCCAGGCAGCAAGGAAGCGGCGCGGTGACATGGTCGGAACCGGGAGCACCCGGGATCGCAGCCGACGTTTCCAGGATCGGGTCAAAGCGGCGCCTCCCCTTGGCTTCGAACGAGGCCTGCGCGTCGCACGCACACGGCCAGTGCGCCGAGTGCAGTCAACGCGGTCGCTCCGGCGCCCGGCTCCGGGATCACCTGGAACTCGATGCGCGCCCGGTCGACCTCGCCGCTGTCGAGACGGAACAACAATCCCTTGACCTGCCAGCGCCCGCCGACGGCGCCTTCGGGAACGTTGGCGCCGAGGTCGGCGATCACGGTCCCGTCCCGCGGCGCGAGGTCGATGGCGAGGGGACCGATGAACGCAAACTCGCCACCGCGCGGCGGGACCATCGTCAGCATGATCCCGAAGTTCTGGGTCAGGTCGGTGTCGTTCGAGATCTCGAGGCGGATCGGCAGCGGCGCGCCGGGCAGCAGCGCGGTCGTCGCGGTGGTGTAGAGGCGCAGGTCGAGGTCGGCCCGGCGCTCGATGCGAAAGAGCTGGCCGAGCGTCGTCGACAGCACATAGAGGAGCCCGTCCGGACCGACCTCGAGGTCCGCGACCGAGCCAAAGCCGATCGCGAAGACCGTTTCGGCCAACTCGGTCTCGCCGTCCACGATGCCGTCGCGCGCGGCGCGTCCCTCGAAGTCGAAGCCCGTGCGGGACGCGTCGGGATCGAGGCGGAAGAGGCGTCCGTCCGCGGCGCTGCCGAGAAAGAGCTGGTCGCGGTATTGCTCGCCGAGCGCGTCGGAGTCGAGGAACGTCATCCCGCGCGGCACGATCGGGTCGCGCCACGAGAGCGCTGGATCGACGTAGCTCGATCCGCTCACCGGGGTGAGGCCGGTCGCGGCGCCGAAGCGCTTGGTCGGGCCGACGATGCTCGACCAGCCGCCGTTGGCGCCCGGCGCGAGGAGATTCAGCTCGTCGTATTCGCCGAGCGAATCGTCGCTCGCCCAGAGCGCGCCACTCACGGGATCGAAGGCCATCGCGAAGGGACCGCGCACCCCGAAGGCGAAATAGCGCTCGAAGCCTCCGCCGGCCGACACGAACGGGTTGTCGGCCGGGACGCTGCCGTCGTCTTCGAGGCGGAGCACGCCCGCAGAGCCGTCGGCAGCCGGACCCGACGCGAAGTTCTGCGCCTGGCCAGCGGTACCGACGTCGCCGAGCGAAACGTAGAGCCGGCCGTCGGGGCCGAAGGCGAGCATGCCTCCCTCCTGCCCGTGGTCCGGTTCACTCGGGAGGTCGGCGATCGTCGTCGGCTCGACCAGCGCGCCGCCGCTCCAGCGGGCGCGCACGACGCGGTTGGCGACGGGCAGCGGCGGGTCGCCCTCGAGCGCGGTGAAGAGGAAGTACACGAAGGCCGGCTCCGGAAAGCCCGGGTGCAGGACCATCCCCCACGGCCCGCCGTTGGTATCGCTCACGTCGAAGCTCAGCAGCGGATCGGGATCGAGTACGCCCGCCGTGACGCGCCGAACGTGACCGTCCTTCTCGAGCACCAGCAGATCGTCTTCGCCCAGGAACGCCATCGCCATCGGCTCGGCGAAACCGACGGCGACTTGCACGACGCGCAGCGCCGGGTCCTCGAGCACACGCTGCTCGATGGCTGGCACGCGCGCGACGAACGCGTCTCGGATGCCGGCGCGCGCCGGCTGCAGCGGGTCGTTGGTCGGGAAGTCGTCGGAGAACGTGTCGCCCACCACCCACGCCGCACCCTCGCCGTCGAGCGCGATGCCGAGCCCGCGATCGCCATCCGTGCCGCCGAGGTAGCTCGACCAGCGCCGCCGCCCTTCCGGATCATATGCGGCGACGAAGGCATCCACGTTGCCGCCGCGATCGCCCTGGAAGCCGAACTTGATCGGGAAGGTCAGCGAAAATGTGTTGCCGGTGACGAACGAGTTGCCGGAGGCGTCCGTTTCCACACCGAGCCCGACGTCCGCCGAGTCGCCGCCGAGGCAGGTGCTCCAGACGCGCGTGCCGGAGGCGTCGTACTTGGCGACGAAGGCGTCCACGAAGCCGCCGAACGGCTCGATCGTGCACGGGAAGTCGCCCGAGAAGGTGTCGCCGACGACGTAGGCATTGCCGAATGCATCCACTCCGAGGCCGATGGCGCGGTCGGTCTCCTCGCCGCCGAGGTACGTCGAGAAGGTGATCGAGGTCGCGCCGGGCGCGAGCCGCGCGAGGAAGGCATCCACGTTGCCGCCCGGCGCGGGCTGCGCGGGATTCACGGTCGGGAAGTCGTTCGAGAGCGTGAAGCCGGTGACGTACACCGCGTCGTCCGCGGCGACCTCGATGTCCTGGCCCGAGTCGAGCGCGCTGCCGCCGAGGTACGTCGAGAACGCCAGGCTGCCGTCGCCTCCGTCGACCGACGCGATCCAGGCGTCGAAGAATTCGATGCCCGCCATGGCGGCCTGGAGCGGATTCGCAAGCGGGAAGTCGTCGGATTCCGTGTCGCCGGTGAGCCAGACGTTCCCCGCCGAGTCGAGGTCGACGCCGAGCGCGAAATCGAACTGACTTCCGCCGAGGACCGTCGTGAATTCCAATGAGGATCCATCGGGCGAAAGCTTCGTGACGAAGGCATCGAAGTCGTCGCTTCCGGCACCCGGCACGATGCGCCCCGGGAAGTCTGCGGAGGCGGTGAAGCCCGCGACGTACGCGCTGTGCGTGGCGTCGATCACGATCGCCTGGCCGGAGTCGAGTCCCGTGCCGCCCAGGAACGTGGACCAGAGCACCTCCGTGCCGGTCGGGTCGAGTTTCGTCACGAACGCGTCGGCCAAACCCTGCTTTTCGCCCTGAACGGCGCCTTCGATTGGAAAGTCGGAGGAGTCGGTAGTGCCCGTGACGTAGATGCCGGTGTCGTCCGCGGCGACGCCCATGTTGTCGAAGCCGTCCTCGCTCCCGCCGCCGCCGAGGTAGGTCGAGACGCCGAGCACGGGGTCGATGACGAGCGGACGCTCGCGGTCGTAGGCCGCGACTTCGAAGCCGACGCGGCGCTCGCCGAGGAGTCGCCAGCGCCCCGCAACGCGATCGCGCGAGCCGTCGCGTTGCTGATGGAGCACGGGCGCCTCGAACACGACACGGCCGCCGTCGAGCCCCAGCACCAGGTCGCCGCGCTCGATCGAAACGCGCTCGGCGCCGTCGATCTCGAGAACGATCGCCGCGGGGTCGGCGTCCGGGGCCACGACGAAGTCGTACTCGAGGCGGTGTTGGTCGCCGTGGTAGACGAGGTCCACGCCCGGCCATACTTCGCGATACACGACACGTTCATAGGTCGCCACGCCGGCGTGCCAATGCCTGGGATCGGCGCCGCGCAGGTGGTGGACGACGCCACGCGCCCGGTCGAGGCCGACCGGCAAGGATGTCGTGCCTCCGATCGGGCGGGTGCGCAGGATCGCTGCGCGGCCGGCGTTCGGTGGGCGCACCACGAGCACGCTCTCGTCGCGAGTCAGGAAGGTCGACCAGCCGTGGCCCCGCGCGACGAAGGCAACGCGCGGGTCGCTCTGCCCCTGGTTCGATTCGAAGCGGAGCGGGAGCGCTGGCAGTGCCCGCGAGTCGTCCGCAGGGGCCAGGGCGAGCGGACGCGCGGCATCGCCAAGCGGCAGCAGCGCCAGCGCGAGTCCGAACGCCGCGAACAGGGTGGGGAAGAGGGATCGCATCACGTCAACCTTGTGGGTAGCCCACGCCGCGGTCTTGGTGACTGGAATGCGCGCCGGGCCGACTCTCCGCGCGTACCGTGGGCGGGTGCGCTCGTTTCTGCGCATCTGCTGCGCAGCCGCCCTCGCTCTCCCGTCGCGCGCCGCCCTATACTGCCGCCCACTCATGGCAGCGCTCGACGCGTCCCGACTCCGATCGGCACCTCGGATCCGTCCCGCCTCGCAGGAGGCGGCGTGACGCCTCCCACGCCGGGGCTCTCGATCGTGATCGTGAACTACAACGGCGGGCGTCTCGTCGAGGCCTGCCTCGCATCGATTGCGGAGCACGTCTCACGGCGGCCGTTCGAGACGATCGTGGTCGACAACGGCTCGACCGATGGGAGCGGCGACCAGATCGCGAACGGCTTCCCCGGCGTCCAGCTCCTGCGAAGTCCGAACAACGTCGGGCTCTGTCGCGCGTTCAATCAGGGGCTCGCCCGCACGAGTGGGACGGCGGTCCTGGCGCTCGACAACGACACGCGCCTGCTGCCCGGCGCGCTCGACGCGATGCTCGACTTCCTCGACGCGCATCCCGAGGCCGGCGCCGTCGGAAGCGCGCTCCTCAATCCGGACGGCTCGCTCCAGGCCGCCTCGCGGCGCTTTCCGAGCGCGTGGAGCGGACTCTTCGGCCGCCGTTCGCTACTGACGCGCTGGTTTCCGAACAACCCGATCGCCCGGCGCGACCTCATGCACCACGCCGTCGATCAGATGCGGCCCTTCGAGGTGGACTGGCACTCGGCCGCCTCACTGATGGTTCGCCGCGAGGTCATCGATCGGATCGGTGGCTTCGACGAGCGCTTCTTCGTCTACTGGAGCGACGCGGACTGGTGCGCGCGGATCCGCCGCGCGGGGTGGAAGGTCTACACGGTGCCTGACGCCCGCATCATCCACGACGAGAGCCTGGCCGGTCGCAAGGGGCGGCCGCGGGCGAAGATGGTGATCGACTTCCATCGCGGCGCATGGCTCTACTACAGCACGCATCAGACGAGTTCGCCGTGGAGCCCGCGCTCGCTCGCGGCCGCGGCGGGGCTCGCCACACGCGCGGCCGCGCTGATCGGATCGAACTGGTTGCGCAGCAAGCTCGCGGCGCCGCCGGGTGGCGCTCCGTCGTGAGCGCGCTGGTCGGCGCCATCCTGGCCGCCGGGCGCGGGACGCGCATGCGCCCGTTCAGCGACTCGACGCCGAAGCCCGCCTTCCCGATCTGTAACCGCCCGCTGATCGCCTACCAGATCGACATGATGCGCTCGCTCGGCATCGAAGACGTCGTGGTGCTGGTGGGGCACCGCGGCTTCGAAATCACGCGCATACTCGGCGACGGCGCCGAGTTCGGCGTGCGGCTGCGCTACGTCGAACAGACCCAGATGCTCGGCATCGCGCATGCCGTCGGCTGCCTCGAGCCGCACATCGATCAGCCGTTCCTGCTCTTCCTGGGCGACATCTTCTTCGTCGCGCGCGATCTCGCCGAGATGCCGCGGCTGCTCGCCGAGCAGGGCGGCGGCGCGGTGCTCGCCACCAAGCTCGAGCCCGACAGGGAGGCGATCCGGCACAACTTCTCGGTGGTGCTCAACGAGCGCGGCTTCGTGACGCGCGTGGTCGAGAAACCGCGCCACCCCGCGAGCCGGCTGAAGGGCGTCGGGCTCTATCTCTTCGACGTCGCGATCTTCGACGCCGTCCGTCGCACACCGCGTACCGCGATGCGCGACGAGTACGAGCTCACCGACTCGATCCAGGTGCTGATCGACGACGGCCAGCCGGTTCGCGTCGCGAGCGTCGTGGACGAGGACGTCAACGTGACGACGCCCGATGACCTGCTCGAGGTGAACCTGCGCTACGCCAAGAGCGTTCCGGCCGCCCAACTGATTGGCGCAGGCTGTCGCATCCACCCGGGTGCGACGATCGAGAACTCGGTGCTGGGGCGCAACGTCGTCGTGCAGCACCCGATCTCGATCCGCGACTCGCTGCTCCTCGACGACACCGTCGTGGCGTCGCGCACATCGCTCGAGCGCGTGGTGATGACGCCCAGCGGCCAGGTCGCGTGCAGCGATCCGGCGGCCGCGGCGAACAGGGATGAGTAGCGACTTCCGCCGCGCGTGCGTGAGCGGCGGTGCCGGCTTCATCGGATCGCACCTGGTGCGTGCGCTGCTCGCGCGCGGTCTCGAAGTCGTCGTGCTCGACGATCTCTCGGTGGGACGCGCCGAGAACGTGCCGGCGGGCGCGCGCCTCGTGCGCGGAGACGTGCTCGATGCCGACGCGGCACGCGATGCCGCGTCCGGCTGCGACGTCGTCTTCCATCTCGCCGCGCGTGTCGCGATCCGCTCCTCGTTCGAGTTCGCGGTAAAGGACGCGCGCGTCAACTTCGTCGGAACCGCGAGCATGTTGCGCGCTGCGCACGCAGCCGGCGGAGTGCGGCGCTTCGTCGGCACCTCGTCCATGGCCGTCTATGCCGACGCACCTTCGCCCGATCCGATCCCGGAGACCCACCCGACGGCGCCGATCTCGCCCTACGGCATCTCCAAGCTCGGCGCCGAGCAGCTCGTCCACACGCTGGGTGGACAAGCCGGGTTCTCGACCGCGGTGTTGCGGCTCTTCAATACCTACGGGACGGGCCAGGCGCTCTCGCCCTACGTCGGCGTCGTCACCATCTTTGCAAACGCGCTGCTGCGCGGGGAGGCGCCGTCGATCTTCGGCGACGGCGAGCAGCGGCGTGACTTCGTGCACGTGGAAGACGTCGTGCGCGCCTTCCTCGGCGCGCTCGACGCGCCGGTGGCGGGCGAGACGTTCAACGTCGGGACTGGCGTCGCGACCTCGGTGAACGAGGTCTTCGCAGCCGTGCGCGCAGCGCTCGGCAGCACGATCGAGGCGCGCCCTGCGCCCGCCGTGACCGGTGAGGTCCGCTACTCGATCGCCGACATCGGCAAGGCGCGGCGCCTGCTCGGCTATCGGCCGATGCGCCGCTTCGCGGATTCGATCGGCGAGGTCGTCGCCGAGATCCGGGCCGCTGATCAGCCCTCGTAGTACGCGTGATACGGGTGGTAGCCGGGTCCGTGTTTGGCGTCGTCGAAGCGGTTCATGACGAAGCCGAGCAGCCGCGCGCCGGAGTTGGCGATCCGTTCTTTCGCGAGCACGGCCTCACGCTTGGCGACCTCACCGGCGCCGACGACGAAGACGACGCCGTCCACCGCCGGCGCGAGGAAGAGCGCATCGCTGACCGACAGCGCCGGCGGGCTGTCGAAGATCACCTTGTCGGCGTTCGCGCCGAGCGCGGCGACGACGTCGGCAAGCTGCTGCGAAGCGAGCAGCGGAACCGAGGCGGCGCTCCCGGCGCCGCTCGGCACGACGTGCAGGGCGCCCCGCGCGTCGGCGCCGAGATCGAACGGGCGCGCCACGTCGGCGAATGCTGCACGGCCCTCGAGCAGATCGGCGAAGCCGCACTCGATCGGGATCCCGAAGAGCGTGTGGAGGCGCGGCCGGCGCAGATCGGCGTCGACGAGGAGTACGCGTTCGCCGGCGAGCGCCGCCACCATTGCGAGATGCGTCGCGACGGTGGTCTTGCCTTCCTGCGGCTGCGTGCTGCACACGAGCAGGGTGCGCAGCAGCTTGTCGGAACCCGCGAGCGCGAGGCTGCTGCCGAGCGTTTCCCACGCTTGCGCCACCCGGCGGTCCGTGCGCAGGCGCTCGAGGTAGTCGCGGGCAGAGTGTGACGGAATGGATTCCACCGGAGCTCGCCGGGGGGCGGTTCAGCGGACACAAGCAACCTGAAGTCGCGGCGCGAAGCGGCCGCAATATACTCGACGACCTTTCGGAGGCCATACCGCATGAACCGCGCGTCCCGATTTCGCTACGTGTGGCCGATCCTCGGCGGGATCGCCGTGGCCGGTCTCGCCGCCGCGATCTTGCGCTACGTGGGCTGAGAGCCTGTGAAGAAATCGCCTCGGTCGCATCGCTTGCGGCGACAGGCCATCTGCTGCGTTGCTCCTCCTCGCCATATCTCGATATGACTCGTCGT
>JAGSPS010000419.1 GCA_018262315.1 Deltaproteobacteria bacterium
ACACCGTCACGGGGAACTGGCGCGGCATCCAGGTCTTCGCCATCGACTCGATCGTCGCGAACAACGTCATCACGCACAGCGTCGACTCCGGCCTCTCCGGTGCTGTGCCCGCGAATCACCACAATCTGTTCTTCGGAAACGCGGAGGACTTCGACGCCTCGACCGCGGGCCCCGGCTCGGTGTTCGCCGATCCGCTCTTCGTCGGCGCAAACGACTTCCGCCTCCGCGCCGGCTCGCCGGCGATCGACGCCGGCGACTCCACCGCCGTGCCGCCCGAGCTCACGACGGATCTCGCCGGAAACCCGCGCATCGCCGGAGCCGCGGTGGACATCGGCGCCTACGAGGCGCCCGAGCCGCCTGGGACGCTCGCCTCGATCATTGCAGTCCTGGCGCTCGCGTCGCGCGCGCGCAGGCGGCGTTTACGAACGGGCTCCGCGCGGCATCAACGCTCGGAATTACCGAGCGCGACCAGTACGGCCGCCACGGGCCGCCCGATCGCCCGCTGCAGGACGTGGTGATCGAGTCGCTGACGATCGAGCCGGCGAAGAGCAGCCGCTAGATCTCCACCGCCTTCCAGGCGCCCGCGCGGAAGCGCCACATCAGCGCCGCCGCGAGCGTGCAGATGAAGACGAACTCCGCGTACCAGGCGCCCACCACGCCACCGCCGAGCGTCACCGCGAAGAGCCACACCAGCGGCAAGCGCACGAACCAGGCCAGTCCCGTCTGCACCAGGAACGGCCAGCGCGTGTCGCCCGCGCCGCGCAGCGCGCCGCCCGCGACGATCTGCACCGCGTCGAAGAGCTGGAACGCGGCGCCGAGCGCGAGCAGCGGCTGGCCGAGGCGACGCACTTCAGCATCGCTCGTGTACATCGAGAGCAGCGCTTCGGGCGCGAGCACGAAGAGCAGTGCGATCCCGGTGGCGAGCGCGATGCCGAGCTTGCGCGCCGAGCGGTAGCTGCGCACGGCGGACGCGAGGTCGCCGGCGCCCTTGTAATGGCCGACCAGGGTTGTCGCGGCGAGTCCGATCCCGATCGCCTGCATGAACGACATCGAGAGCAGCGAGATCATCGCCTGGGTCGCCGCCATCGACGCGTTGCCCATCCGCGCGACCAGCGTCGTGAAGATTGCGAAGGCGCTCATGTCGAGCACCCACTGCCCGCCGATCGGAAGCCCCGTGCGCAGGAAGCGGCGAATCGCCTGCCGATCCGGCCGCACCGGCTGCGTCGCGTAGCGCTGCTTCACGGGAGCGAGCGACAGCGCGACCACGAGAATCGCCGCGCCGACCCACTCTGCGATCGAGGTGGCGAGCCCGGCGCCCGCGACGCCCATCGCCGGCAGGCCCAGGCGTCCGAACACCAGCGCCCATGCGAGCAGCGCGTTCACCGCGTTGGCGACGATCGTCGCGAGCAGCGGGGTGCGCGTGTTGCCGAGTCCGCGGAAGAAGGCGGCGAGCACCATCCAGACGCCGAGCCCCACCATGCCGTAGGGACGCATCCGCGCGTAGGCGAGCGCGTGCTCGCGGATCTCGGGCGATGCGCCCGAGACCCGCCACAGCCACTCGGCCCCCGCGACGAACGCGAACAACGCGATCGTGAGCGGCGGCACGACCGCGTAGAGGCCCTGCCAGGCCCAGGCGCCACAGCGTTTCTCGTCGCCCGCGCCGTGCGCCTGCGACACGAAGGTCTGCACGCCGGTCGCAGTGCCGCTGAACACGCTCATCACGGTCCAGAGCCAGATGCCCGAGAAGCCGAGCGCGCCGAGCTGCGCGGCGCCGAGCCGGCCGACGAAGATCGAGTCGATCACGTGCATCACCGTCTGCGACATCTGGGTCAGCACGATCGGATACGCGAGTCGCGTCACCTCGCGGACGCCACCGGCCCGCACGCGCGTCGGGATCGGGGTGGAGGCGGGAATCGGAGTCGCCATGAGAGGCTCCTGACGGAAAAACACGAAGGCCGCGAACACTCTCGTGTCCGCGGCCTTCGTGGTGGGCCGGTATGGGCGCCACTCACTTCATGGTCGGACACGTACTCCCGTGGAATCGCCGATGCGGCTCCAGCGCCGCGGCGACACGGCCATTACGGCCGTGCGCGGGCCCCTGGGGCCTTCAGCGAACAGACGGGTGATCGAAATGGCTTGCATCGTGGGACGGTCCCTTTCGTCTCGGGGCCCGGGATTACCACGATCGCTCGAATGAGTCAACCAACGCGCGAAATCAGACCGGACGCCGCGCGATCCGACACGTCCAGCGGTTCGAGCGGATCGACGCCGAGCCAGCACAGTGCGGCGAAGAGATAGAGGCCGGCGACCGTGTAGAGCGGCGTATCCCAGCTGTTCCACCAGGTGAGGCACCAGCCCACCACGATCGGGCTCGCGAAGCCGCCGAGATTGCCGAAGCTGTTCATCGCGCCCGAAACGACGCCCGCATGGCGGCCGCCGATCGCGAGGCACACCGACCACGCCGGCGCCACGCCGAGCGCCGCGAGCCCGGCCGCCGCCGCCAGGCAGAAGGCGCTGGTGCGCGGCTCGCTCGCCCCCACGGCTCCGGCGATCGCGAGCGCCGCGAGCGGCAG
>JAGSPS010000420.1 GCA_018262315.1 Deltaproteobacteria bacterium
ATCCTGATCGAGCCGCACGGGCGCAACACCGCGATGGCGGTCGGCTTCGCCGCCGCGCGCGTCGCCGCGGTCGACGCCGACGCCGTTCTCGCCGTGCTTCCCGCCGACCACGTGATCCCGGATGCGCGCGCGTTCGCGACGGCGCTGCAACGCGCGGCGCGAGCCGCGCAAACCGGTGCGCTCGTGACACTGGGCATCCGGCCGACGCGGCCGGAGACGGGGTACGGCTACATCCAGGTCGGCGCCGTCGCGGGACGCGCGTACCCGGGACTCCGCCGCGTGCGGCGCTTCGTCGAGAAACCGTCGGCTGCCGTCGCAGCGCGTCTGCTGCGCACGGGCGGGCACCTGTGGAACGCGGGGATCTTCGTCTGGACGGCGGCGTCGATCCTCGGCGAGATCGAGCGCTGCGCGCCGGAACTCGCAGAGGCGTTGACACTGCTCCGCGCCAAACCCACGCGTACCGCGCTCGAACGCGCCTATCGCCGCGCGCCCTCGCTGCCGATCGACGTCGCCGTGCTCGAGCGAAGCGACCGCGTCTGGACGCTGCCGGTGCGATTCCACTGGAGCGACGTCGGAAACTGGGCGTCGCTCGCCGTGGAGCTGGGCGTCGCGGGGTCGCGCTCGTGCGTGGTCGGAGGGGACGCGCTGCTCGAGGATGCCGCCGGCAATCTCGTCTGGGGCGGCGACCGCTTGATCGCGCTGCTCGGCGTCGAGGGACTCGCGGTGGTGGACACGGGCGACGCGCTGCTCGTCGCGCGCCTCGATCGCAGCAGCGACGTGCGGCGCGTGGTCGCGCAGCTGCGCAAACGGGGCCGCCGCGACCTGCTCTGAGTCGCGGCGCGGGTGGTTTCGACCGCGCTCAGGCGCACGGGTTGGAACTCCGATGGGACCAGCGTGCCGGTACAGGATTCTCGCTTTGCCGGGTGGCTCGTCGATTCGGTCCGCTCGGGCCTGGTCGCGATCGACGCCGCGGGCGCCGTCGCGGCGCTCAACGCCGCCGCCCATCGCGTGCTCGGCTGTGGGGGCGGCGATCCGAGCAGCGTGATCGGCCTCGATTGCCGCGAGGCGCTCGCCGCCCAGCCGGTGGTGGCGGAGCGGCTGCTCGAGGCGCTCGACGGCGCCGAGCGGCCGAGTCGCGCCGAGTTGACGCTGGCGCCGCACGGCGATCGCCCGGCTCTCACGATCGGCTACACGATCGCCGCGGTGCGCGACGCGGCGGGCGCCGTCGCCGGTGCGGTACTCCAGTTCCGCGACCTCACGCCCTACGAGCGCAGCGCCGAGCAGGAGCGACTGCGCGAGCGGCTCGCCGCACTCGGGGAGATGGCCGCCGGACTCGCCCACGAGATTCGCAATCCCCTCGCCGGCATGGAGATCCTGACCGGGCTGCTGCGGCGCCGCCTGCAGCAGCAGCCCGAAGAACTCGCGCTCGTGAACGAACTCACCGCGGAGATTCGGCGCGTTGCGCAGACCGTCACCGACAGCCTCGAGTTCGTGCGCCCGATGGAGCTGCGCCGCGATCCGGTCGATCCGGTCGAGCTGCTCGAGGAGTCGCTGGCGCGCGCTCGCTCGCGCGTCCCCTTCGACGTCGAGATCCAGCGCGACTACGCCGAGACGCTGTGGCCGCTGCGCGCCGACGGGGAACGTCTCGAGAGCGTGCTCACCAATCTGATCGTCAACGCCTTCGAAGCGATGCTCGGTGCAGCATCCGCACCGGCGCGCGTCTCGCTGGGTGTGCACGTCGAGGCGGCGTTCGGCGTCGAGACAGCGGCCGAGCGCGCGCCCGCCGAACTGGTGTTCACCGTGGCCGACACCGGCCCCGGAATCCCCGAAGAGCTGCGCGAGCGCGTCTTCTATCCGTTCTTCACCACCAAACAGCGCGGTTCCGGCGTCGGGCTGGCACAGGCCCAGAAGATCGTCGTCGGCCACGGCGGTCGGCTCGAACTCAGCACCGAACCCGGCCGCGGCTCGACCTTCCGCGTGCACATCCCGCTTGCGCCAGACGCAGTGCAGACGCCCGACGGCGAGCAGAGGGCATCCGCGTGAACCCCAGACCCGGGCGCTTCCTCATCGTCGAGGACAACGACACACTGCGGCGCGGGATCGCGCGCGCGCTCGCGGACGGCTTCGGCGCAGTCGACGAGGAAGCGGCCGGCGACAGCGCGGTCGCTCGCTTGCGCGATCCCGCGAACGCCCCCTACGACGTGATCGTGACCGACCTGCGCCTGCCGGGCGCCGGCGGGATCGAGGTGCTCGAAGCGGCGCGCGCTCGCGACGAGCGCAGCGCGGTGATCCTGATGACCGCCTACGGCACGATCGAGGCGGCGGTCGATGCGATGCGCCGCGGCGCTTTCGACTTCGTGCAGAAGCCCTTCGACCTCGAGCAGCTCGAGGTGCGCGTGGCCCGGGCGCTCGAGCACGGTCGCCTGCTGCGCGAGGTGACGCAACTGCGCGCCGAACGCGCGGCGCGGTTTGCGCCCGAGAATCTCGTGGGCACGAGTCCGGCTCTGCAGAGCGCGCTCGAACTCGTGCGCAAGGTCGCGGGTTCGCGCTCCACGGTGCTCGTGACGGGCGAGGCTCCACGGTGCTCGTGACGGGCGAGACGGGGACCGGCAAGGAACTGGTCGCGGGCCTGATCCACGGCTTCTCGGCGCGCGCCGACGGACCCTTCATCAAGGTGAACTGCGCGGCGCTACCCGAAACGCTGCTCGAGTCCGAACTCTTCGGGCACGAGCGCGGCGCGTTCACCGGCGCCGACCGCACGCGCATCGGCCGCTTCGAACAGGCCCACGGCGGCACACTCTTCCTCGACGAGATCGGCGACATGGCGTCCTCGACGCAGGCGAAGCTGCTGCGCGTGTTGCAGGACCGCGAGTTCACCCGCCTCGGCGGCTCGCGTCCGCTGCGCGTGGACGTGCGCATCGTCGCCGCCAGCAACCGCGAGCTCGAGCGCGAGATGCGCGAAGGCCGCTTCCGCGAAGATCTCTTCTACCGG
>JAGSPS010000421.1 GCA_018262315.1 Deltaproteobacteria bacterium
GGGGCCTGCACGCGCTCACCGGGGAGACCGGAGCGGGCAAGTCGATGGTGCTGGGCGCGCTGGCGCTGCTCGCCGGTGGTCGCGCGACGGCGGACGTCGTGCGCGACGGCGCCGACGAAGCGCGCGTCGAAGCGGTGTTTCGCACCGATCGCGCGCCCGATCTCGAAGCCGGCCTTCGCGAGCGCGGACTCGATGTCGAGGACCACACCCTCGTCGTGGCGCGCAGCGTCGGTCGCGAGGGTCGCAGCCGCGCGTGGGTGGCCGGCCGCCTCGTGCCGGTCTCGGTACTCGCCGAGCTGCTCGGCGAACGTCTCGAGATTTCGAGTCAGCACGAGTCGCAGAGCCTGCGGCGTCCCGAGAGTCACGCGCGAGTGCTCGACGCGTTCGGCGGGCTCCTCGCGCTGCGCGAGCGCGTCGAGCGCGGACACGCTGCGCTGCGCGCGCTGCGCGCCGAGCACGCACGGCTCGCGGCCGACGCCGACGAGCGCGCACGTCGCCGTGACTTCGTCGCATTCCAGCTGGGCGAGCTGGAGGCCGCAGCGCTGCAACCCGGCGAACTCGGCGCACTCGCGAGCGAGCACGCGCGTCTCGTCCACGCGACGGACCTGCGCGCCGAAGCGGGCGCCGCAGCCAGCATGCTGAGCGGAGATCCGCTGCAGTCCGACGCGGCCGGCGCGATCGACCGCATCGACGCCGCTGCGCGTCGGCTCGAACCGCTCGCCACAATCGACGCGACGCTGCGTCCGCAGGCCGAGCGGCTGCGCGCCGCCGCCGCCGAGCTGGCCGACGCCGCGCGCGAACTCGAGCGCTACGCGGACGCCGTCGAGGTCGATCCCGAGCGGCTGGCGGCGGTCGAAGAGCGGCTCGCACTTCTCGAACGACTGCGGCCCAAGTACGGCCGCAGCGAGGACGAACTCTTCGCCTCTCGCGAGCGGCTCGCCGCCGAACTGGCCGCCATCAGCGGGGGCGACGAGCGAGCGCGCGCGCTCGCGGACGAAGCGGCGCGGGCCCGCGAGCGACTCGTCACCGACGCTGCGGAACTCTCGGCTGGACGCGCGCCGGCCGCGGAACGTCTGGCGCGTACCGTCGAGGCGTCGCTCGCGCGGCTCGACCTGCCGGGCGCGCGGCTCGAAGTGGCGCTCGAAGCGCTGGCCACCGCGGACGACATGCCGTGCGGCGCGAGCGGCGCGGAACAGGTCGAGCTGCGCTTTTCTGCGAATCCGGGCGAAGCGCCGCGCGCGCTGCGACGCGTCGCATCGGGTGGCGAGTTGTCGCGCATCTTCCTGGCGCTCAAGAACGCGTTGCGCAGCGCCGAGTCCGGCAGCGTGCTGATCTTCGACGAGATCGACGCGGGCATCGGGGGTCGCGCTGCCGACCGCGTCGGCGCGCTGCTCGCCGAGCTGGGGGCCGAACACCAGGTGCTGTGCATCACGCACTGGCCGCAGATTGCGGCGGCGGCGACCACCCAGCTGCGCGTGGTGAAGCGCACGCAGAACGGGCGCACGACGGCCGCGGTCGTGCGCCTCGACGCCGAGGAGCGGGTCGAGGAACTCGCCCGGATGGCCGGCGGCGCCCGCATCGGCGAGGCCACGCGCGCCCACGCGCGCGAACTCCTGCAGGCCGGCACGCGGCGTCGCAAGCCGCCGCGCAATCCGTCGCCCGCGCCCGCGCGATAAAGCGACGGGCCGCGGCATCCGAAGAGACGGCACGATGGAGTCGGCGGAAACCAACGTTCGGGAGCGTCGCGCGGGCCGTGCGGTTCCGGCTGGCGCAACGGTGCGTGTGACGGCTGGCTTCTACGAGGGGCTCGAGATTCCGATCGACCGCGAGTGGCTCGTGATCGGACGCGGTCGCAGCGCCGAGATGACGCTCGCCGAGCCGACCATCTCGCGCGCTCACGCCGCGATCGGGTACGACGGTCGCGGCTTCTTCGTCCAGGATCTGCGCAGCACCAACGGAACGCTCGTGAACGGCGAGCGCCGCGAGCGCGCGTCGTTGCGCGACGACGACGAGATCCAGATGGGACGCCTGCGGTTGCGCGTGCGACTCTCGCCGGGCGCGAGCGCGGATGCGCCGCCAGGCGACGCCTGACAGACGAACACCTCGCGACGTGACCCGTTGCAGGGCCGTCGACTTTTGCCGCCCCTCAGGGGCTTCCCTACATTGAGCGCACCCCTTTCCCCACCCATCGAAAGAGCGAGCCGTTCGTCTTCATGATCCAGTCCGCCTTGCGCAAGATCCTCGGCACCAAGAACGACCGCGAACTCAAGCGGATCGTCCCGCTCGTCGAGCGCGTGAACACACTCGAGCCCGCCTGGGTGAAGCTTTCCGACGCGCAGCTCCGCGCCAAGACGGCCGAGTTCCGGCAGCGCCTCGAACAGGGTGAAGCGCTCGACGCGCTGCTGCCCGAGGCGTTTGCGACGGTGCGCGAAGCGGCCAAGCGCACGCTCGGCCAGCGCCACTACGACGCGCAGCTCGTCGGCGGCGTGGTCTTGCACGAAGGCAAGATCGCCGAGATGAAGACCGGCGAAGGCAAGACGCTGGTCGCGACACTGCCCGCCTACCTGAAC
>JAGSPS010000168.1 GCA_018262315.1 Deltaproteobacteria bacterium
GCACTGGTCGTCGGCGTGCAGGAGCGCACGCTCTCTCGCGACCTCGAGAATGCCGCCGCGCGGCGCCTCGACCGCGCCGCCCACGCGTCGGAACAGCTCGTACACGGTCACCTCGCCGCGCTCGACGAGCGCTACCGCGCGATCTCGGGCACGCCCCAGTTCCGCGCCAATCTCGAAGTCGAGCATCCGCCGACGTTGGCGTTCTACGCGCAGCAGCTCGGCGAGCAGCAGGGCGCGACGGCGATCGCGTTCGTAGACCGCTCGGGCCACGTGATCGCGACCAGTGGAGATGCCGCGCTCGCCGAGCGCGCACTGGGGGCGCACGGTGGCGAGTTGATCGCGGCTTCCGGCGTGGCGCAGGCCGCAATTGCCGTGCCGATTCGCAACGGTGGTGAGGAAGTCGGCCGCCTGGTTGCCGTCGAGCCGATCCGCGCGACGGTACTCGCACACTGGTCGGACTTGTGCGGCGCGGAGGTTTCGTTCGAAACCGCGAGCGGATCGCAGCCGCAAGCGCTGGTGCGCGAAGTGCGCCGCTTCGACGGCCTCGAACTGCGCGTCGCCGCGTCGCTCGACGCCGAGCGCGCGGCGCTGGCCCACGCGCGCGCCAATCTGCTGCTGGCAGGCGGCGCAGCGTTCGGATTCGCGCTGCTCGCGAGCCTGTTCCTGGCGCGGAGCTGGGTGCGCCCGATCCTTGCAATCCAGCACGCGGCCCTGCGGCTCGGCGGCGGCGACTTCGATGCGCGTCTCGAGAGCCAGCGCAGCGACGAGATCGGCGAGGTCGCGCGTGCCTTCGACTGGATGGCGCAACGGCTGCATGAGTACCGCCGCGAGGTCTACGAGCAGCAGCGCACGCTCGAGGCGAGGGTGCAGGAACGCACCGTTGCACTCGAAGCTGCGACACAGGAGGCCGTCGCGCTCGCCAAGGAGGCGGACGACGCGAACCGCTCCAAGTCGCAGTTCCTCGCCAACATGAGCCACGAGATCCGCACCCCGATGAACGGCGTGATCGGCATGAGCGATCTCCTGCTCGAGACGCCGCTCGCGCCGCGCCAGCGCAAGCTCGCCGAAACGGTGAATCGCTCGGCCCAGGTGCTGCTCTCGGTGATCAACGACATCCTCGACTTCTCGAAGGGCGAGGCCGGCAAGCTGCGACTCGAGGACATCGACTGTGAGTTGTCCGAAGTCGTCGAAGACGTGACCGAGCTGCTCGCCGAGCGCGCGCACCGCAAGGGTGTGGAACTCGCCTGCCACATCGACGACGCCGTGCCCATCGCGGTTCGCTGCGACCCGGGCCGCCTGCGCCAGGTTCTCACCAACCTGGTCGGCAACGCGATCAAGTTCACCGACGCCGGCGAGGTTGTCGTGACGGTGTCCTGCGTGGGCCAGCGCGACGGTCGAGCGCTGGTGCGCTTCGAGGTACGCGACAGCGGCATCGGTATCGATCCGGAAGCGCAGAGCCGCCTGTTCGAACCGTTCTCGCAGGCGGATGCTTCCACCACGCGCCGCTTCGGTGGAACCGGCCTCGGCCTCGCGATCTGCAAACAGATCGTGGACGTGATGGACGGCGAGATCGGTCTCGACAGCGAGCCCGGTCACGGCACGCGCTTCTTCTTTACCGTTCCGCTCGCGTTGGCGGTGCCGCAGGATGCGTCGGGCGACACGCTGGAGAGCGGACTCGCCGGCCTGCGCGTGCTGGTCGTCGACGACAACGAGACCAACCGCGAGATCCTCCTGCACCGCGTGTTGTCGTGGAAGATGCGAGCGGGGACAGCGAGCGATGGCAGCGGCGCGCTCGCGGCGCTGCGCGACGCTGCGCGCGAGGGTCGTCCCTACGAGGTTGCGATCCTCGACATGCAGATGCCCGGGATGGATGGCCTCGCATTGGCTCGCGCGATTCGCGCCGACGCGTCGATTGCAGCGACCCGCCTGCTGCTGCTCACCTCGATCGGCGTCCCCGGCGACGGCGCGCGGCTGCGCGACGCGGGAATCGCGGCGCATCTCACCAAGCCGGTGCGCCAGTCGGAGCTGTACAACGGCCTCGCGGAGGTGATGGGTCGACCGCGGCGCGGGCCGCGCCGTCTCACCCCAGCAGGCGGAGTCGCCACGAGCGTCACGACCCTCGGCGGGGTCGTCCTGCTCGTCGAAGACAATCCGGTGAACCAGGACGTGGCGCGCGAGATGCTCGAGAGCATGGGACTCTGCGTCCATGTCGCCGAAGACGGCGTGCAGGCGCTCGAAGTGCTCGCCAACGGCCGTTACGACGCGGTACTGATGGACTGCCAGATGCCGCGGATGGACGGCTTCGAGGCCACTCGCCTGCTGCGCGAGCGCGAGCAGGTGCAGGGCCTCCTGCGCACACCCGTGATCGCGCTCACCGCGAATGCGCTGGCGGGCGACCGCGAGGCGTGTTTGCGAGCCGGCATGGACGACTACCTGGGCAAGCCCTTCACGAGTGTGCAGCTCCTGCTCACACTGCGGAGCTGGTTGCCCGCGGGCGCGGAATCGCCGCCCGCCGCCGAAGCAGGAGTCGTAGCGCCGGCGCCCGCCGCCGCCGGCGTTGGCGCGAACGACGCGCCGATCGACGTGCGCGTGCTCGCCGACTTGCGCGCGGTCAATCCCGCCCGGGGCGATCAATTGGTTGCGCGCGTCGTCACGACCTTTCTGGATACCGTTCCATCGCAACTCGATCGCCTGCAGAAGGCCGCGGCGGAACGCGACGCCAATGCGCTCCGCGATCTCGCGCATTCGCTCAAGTCGAGCGCGGCCCACCTCGGCGCGCAGCGCCTCTCGGCCCTCGCGCGCGAGATCGAGCAACACGGGCGCAACGGCTTTGCAGAGCCGGCCGTCCCGCTGGTAGACGCGCTGTTCCGGGAATTCGCGCTGGTGCAGACGGCGCTCGCGCCGCTTGCACGCGCGGAGCGCAGCGCATGAGCGCCGCAGCTTCGCGCAAGCGACCGCTCGTGCTGGTCGTGGACGACGATCCGACGATGCGTGTGCTCGTCGCCGAGACGCTGCTGCCCGACGGCATCGAAGTGGTCGAAGCAGAGGGCGGTCCCGCGGCGATTGCGGCGCTGCGTGCGCGCACCCCGGACCTGGTGATGCTCGACGTGCAGATGCCCGGCGTCGACGGCTTCACGGTGTGCGAGGAGATCCGCGCGCTGCCCGGCGGCGCCGATGTGCCGGTCGTGATGATGACGGGTCTCGAAGACGTGGACTCGATCCGCCGTGCCTACGAAGTGGGTGCCACCGACTTCGTCACCAAGCCGTTGCAGTGGCTGATCCTGGCCCACCGCGTCCGCTACCTGCTGCGCGCCAGCGCCAATCTCTCGGAGCTGCGCCGCGGTCGCGAGCGGCTCGCCAATGCGCAGCGCCTCGCGCGGATGGGAAGCTGGCGAGTCGATCTGCCTTCGCTCGCGATGCACGCCTCCGAAGAGCTGCTCGCGCTCAACGGCCTGCCGCCGAACACGCCGGTGACGATGCGGAACCTGATGGCGTGCGTGCACCCGGACGATCGAGCGGGCCTCGCCAGGGCGGCCAGCGAGTGCGCGCGCGGCGGGCCGCCGCTGCATTCCGATCACCGCGTGATCCACGCGGACGGCAGCGAGCGCATCCTGCACGCCGAGGCGCGTCTCGTGCTCGACAGCGACGGCGGTGCCGCGGCCGTCGAAGGCACGGCGCAGGACGTCACCGAGCGCAAGCGCGCCGAGGAGCAGATCCGCTACCTCGCCTACCACGACAGCCTGACGGGGCTCGGCAACCGGCTCCTCTTCAAGGAACGCCTCGCGATGGCGGTCGCCACCGCGCGTCGCAACGAGTGGCAGGCGGGCGTCCTCTTCCTCGACCTCGATCACTTCAAGCGCATCAACGACACCCTCGGCCACTCCGTGGGCGACGCGCTGCTGCAGGGCGTCGCCGATCGACTGGTGGCGAGCGTGCGCGAGACCGACGTGGTGGCGCGCGACGACATACCGAGCGCGGTCTCGCGACTCGGCGGCGACGAGTTCACGATCCTGCTGGAAGGAATCGAGGACGCGCAGGACCTCGCCAAGGTTGCGCGCCGCATCCTCGAAGCGCTCGCGCGTCCCTTCCATCTCTCGGGCCATGAGGTGGTGATCAGCGGCAGCATCGGCATCACCGCCTGGCCCGAGGACGGCGACGATGCCGAGGTGCTGCTGCGCAACGCCGACACGGCGATGTACCACGCCAAGGAAGAGGGCCGGAACAACTACCAGTTCTACGCCCAGTCGATGAATGCGGTGGCGCTCCAGCGCCTGATCCTCGAAGGCAAGCTCCGCCGCGCGCTCGAGCGCGATGAGTTCGAGGTGCACTATCAGCCGAAGGTGGTGCTCGCGACGGGTGCGATCGCCGGCCTCGAAGCGCTGCTGCGCTGGCGCGATCCGGAACTCGGCATGGTGTTCCCCGGTGATTTCATCCCGATCGCCGAGGAGACCGGGCTGATCGTACCGCTCAGTGACTGGGTGGCGCGTGCCGTGTGTCGACAGCTGGTGGCCTGGCGCGAGCGCGGCCTGCGGCTCGTGCCGATCGCTGTGAATCTCTCCGCGCATCAGTTCCGCAGTGGCAAGCTGGTCGACCAGCTTGGCGCCGTGCTGCGCGAGACGGGGGTTGCGCCGCATCTGCTCGAAATGGAAATCACCGAGAGCACGCTGATGCAGGACGAGCCTCGCGTGGTCGCAGCGCTCGAAGCGCTGCGCGCCCAGGGCCTGCGCATCTCGATCGACGACTTCGGCACCGGCTACTCGTCGCTCGCCTATCTGCGGCGGCTGCCGGTCGACACGCTGAAACTCGATCGCTCTTTCGTCAGCAACATCGCCGAGGATGCCGACGACGCCGCGCTCACCGCCGCGATCATCTCGATGGCGCGCGCGCTGCGGCTGCGCGTCGTCGCGGAAGGCGTCGAGACGTCAGCGCAGCGCGATCTGCTGCGCAGCTTCGGCTGCGACGAGATGCAGGGGTACCTGGTGAGCAGGCCCGTCTGCGCCGCCGAGATCGAGGTGTTGATGCTGCGCGGCGAATCAGGGGACCAGGGAGATGCCGAATCCTGAGACGCCGCTCGCGGGCACCACGATGCTGTGTTCGGTGTCCGGCAGCTTCTCGTTCCAGGTGCGGATCCGATGGGTACCCGGCGGGACGTCGCGCAGCGTGAAGTGACCGCCTTCACCCGCCACGTCGAAGAACGGCGTCGGTGCCGCGAAGATCGTTCCGTTCATCGACTCGTGGATCGAGCAGTAGAGCTTCACGACGCCTGGATGCTGGAAGGCGACCTCTCGCGTCTGCCCTGCCGCGTAGAGACCGAGATCGAAGTCGTTCGGCTTCGAGTACGAGAAGACGTTGTGGAAGATCTCGTCGTCGTTGGGCATCGCGACCTTCTGCCCCGCGGCGATCGCGAGAAAGCGCGGCACGAATGCCGCGTGTTTCTGGTGCAGCTCGGGCGTGGATGCGGGCGCTGGCGCCGAGACGCCGGGTTCCGCCGCGAGATAGACCACGACGGGGCCGACGTCGGCGAGCTGCATGCCCGGCAGATCCAGGACTACGCGCCCGCGTACGTCGCTCCCGGCGTGCGCGAGATCCGCCGTCGCGACCAGGGCCAGGAACGCGAAGGACCGCAGCGAGGCGTGCATCAGAACGCGGCCCCGAGTTCGACGCCGAAGTAGTTGGCGTCGCGTGCCGCATCGCGAAGCCAGCGCGGCGTGCCGTCCACGAGCGAGATTTCCTGATGGCTGAACTCGGCGCGCAACGTCGTCCAGCGCGTCAGATGCCAGCCGAGCACGATCGAGTACGCCTCGAGTGCGCGCACGTTGTAGCCGAGCGTAAAGGCCTGACCAATGTCGAGGACGTAGCCTTCGCCGTCGTCGTAGGTACCGAGGCCATTCGCGCGCAGCCCCAGATAGAACGGCGACAGCTCGGGCGCGAGCGCCTCACCCTGCAGGGTCCACTCGGCGATCCAGTAGCTGAGGTCGCGATCGAACTCCGAGGTGTCTGCGGCGTCGATCGAGTAGCGCCCGTAGGCGAGCCACAGGCGGCCGAGCTTCTCGTGGGTGAACACCAGGTCGGCGCCGATGAGCGTGGTCGAGTCGATCTCGTTCGAAGTGGAGCCGGAGATCGCGACGCCGTTCTGGTAGATCGGGATCCACGGCGCGAACCTGCCTACCGGCGTCGCCCAGGTTTCGCCGAGCCAGAGCGCACCGGAAGCCGACACGTCGTTGGCCTCCGAGCCGACGCGACCCGAATGCAGCGCGCTGACGCTGGCGTAGAACCACGGCGTGGGGCGCGCGTAGAGCTTCAGCGTGAACTGCGGATCGCGACTCGCATCCTCGCTGAAGTCGGTCTCGCCGTCCGAGATCGACGCGACGTAGCCGAAGCGCTCGCCGGCGTCGCTGCCGTAGATGCGCACGCCTTCGTCCCACCACCAGGGACCGCCGACGGTGTTGGTGATGAACGGGTTGTCGCGGTAGCCCTTCGAGAAGCGCAGGTAGTTCTCTCCGACGGGAATCTGGAAGCGGCCCACCTGTGCATTGAACCAGCGACTGCCGCCGAGGCCCTGCAACTCGATGTAGGTCTCGCCGACCTGCCCGGGCGGAACATCGGTGCCCTGGAGCTCTCCGAGCCGCACGATGTTCCACTCGAAGCTGAAGCCGGCGTTGCGCGCGACGGTCGTGTCGCCCAGCGTGATCTCGCGCCCGAGGTCGGCGTCGAGGAAGAGGCGCGCGTCCCAGATCGAAAACGACGTGTCCTCGAACGGTGTGCCGGTGCCGCCGTAGTAGTAGCCGGTGTTCGCGCTGCCCGAGATGCGGATGCGGCGCGCCCACTCGGTGAAGTTGCCGAAGTCGTTCTCCTCGGCCGTCTCGGCTTTGCTGCGCTCGTGATCACGCTGCTCCAGCTCTTCGAGCCGCTGCTCGAGATCCTGGTTGTGGATCGCGAGTTCCTCGTTGCGTCGCTCCAACGCTTCGATCCGGTCGCGCGTGACGGCATCTTCGGCGGGCGCGGCAAG
>JAGSPS010000422.1 GCA_018262315.1 Deltaproteobacteria bacterium
CAGCGGCCTCGCCAACGTGATTCGCGAAGGCAACACGCCGATGCTGCTCAACAACATCCAGTCCGGGAAGTCGCAGTGCATGCAGACTATGGACGACGCGCTGATGACGCTCGTGCAGAGCAATCGCATCCTGTCCGAGGACGCCTACCGCAAGGCGATCGACAAGGCGCGCTTCGAGAAATTCGCGCCTGCGGATTAGAGACGCACCGAGGCGTCGCCCGCCTCCCGACCACGCCCCCTGACCCGTGTTCGGCGAAGGCCGGTTCCTCCGGCCTGAGCGGAATCATGAACTTGGGCGAATCAGCGTGCGGGTTCGGTCGTAGCTCCGGGTGGCGGCCCCAAGGCGCGAACTTCCAGCGAGCCGAGCATCGCGTCGAACCAGGGTCCGAAGTCCTGCCGGAGCGACGTCGGCGCTTCCATGATCACGATCACGACGCGGCCGTCGCCCGACTCGAGGAAGACGTGGTCCTCGAGCATGTCGCCGGAGCTGGGCACGACGCGCATCCAATGGGCGCGCTGGCCGCGCACGTCGAGAGGGCCCTGCTGCACGATCCTGCCCTCGCGCACGTGGGCGTTGGCGTGGCGTGTGAGGTACGTCGCGACCGACGGGTAGTTGCGCACCACCACCTGGAACGACGCCTCGTAGTCCCACGCGACGCCGTCGATCGCCACGACGCCGCGCGGCGTCGGCACCAACCTCCAGCCGAGCCCGGGCCGCACCGCGAAACCGAGTCGCGCGTCTTCGTACGGCTGCGGCGCGAGCTGCACGGGACCGGCGGGCGCCTGCGCCGCCGCCCGCAGCAGATCGCCGCCGCGCGGGAGGCGCGCATAGATCGTGCCGTTCGGCAGCCGGTAGAGCGCGCGGAACGAGTTCACGTCCTCGACCGACAGCCGGTCGACGCGCCGATCGCGCGCCACTTCGAACATCAGGTCGGCGGGGATGGGGCTGTGCCCGCGCATGCCGAGCGCGTGACCGATCTCGTGGAGCACGTTGCGCCCGACCTGATCGACCGGGAGCAGCCCGTGATCGTCGGCGACGTAGATGCGGATCTCGGGCACTTCGAACGCGACTTCGAGTCGGTCGGGCCAGAGACTGCGACCCGTCACCTTGCAGGCGTCGCGCATCGGCGTCGTGCCGAGCACCTGGACGCCGACTTCGGGCGCCGGTCCGACCTGTCCGACGAGGAGGATGCGCAGGTCGGCGTGCTGGTCGCTGCGCACGCGCCGGAATGTCACCACGCCGCCGAGGGAACGCTGCCAGCTTTCGAGCGCGCGCCAGGCCGCTTCGGTGAAGGCATTCGGCTCCTTGCTGGTGTTGAACTCGTCCTGCAGCGCGGGATCGAGTTCGGGCGGCTGTACGTAGACGGTGAGCGGAAAGCGCGTCACGTCCCAGCGGCACAATACGACCATGTCTTCTTTTTTCTCGCTCAGCTCGAAGCGCTGCCCCATGAAGGGGAGATAGTTCGGCTCGCGCACCTCGTCGGCGGCACGCGAACGGAAGAACGCGTCGTAGTCGAAACGCGTCGGTCGGAACGCCTGGGACGAGGGGACCGCCAGCGGACCGCAATGCAGCACCCCTGCCGAAGCGAGCGTCAGCGCCGCCGTGAAGACGCGCCGGGCGGAGCGCTTCACTCGCTCTCCCGGTCGCGCGAGGCACGCTTCGCGCGCTCGATCTCGCGGTCCTGCTCGCGCTTCTTCAGCGCCTCGCGCTTGTCATACTGCTTCTTGCCGCGCGCGAGGCCCAGTTCCACCTTCGCACGTCCCGCTTTGAAGTAGAGCGAGAGCGGCACCAGCGTGAAGCCGCGCTCCGCCAGCTTCGGGCCGAGGCGCGACAGCTCGGCGCGGTGCATCAGCAGCTTGCGCTCGCGACGCGGCTCGGGATTGTCGCGGCCCGCTTTGTCGTAGGGGCTCACGTGGGCGTTCACGAGAAACGCTTCTCCACGGCGCAGCACCGCGTAGGAGTCCGAGAGGTTCGCCCTGCCCTCACGCAGCGACTTGACCTCGGGACCCACCAGGACGATCCCAGCCTCGACCGTCTCCAGGATTTCGTAGTCGTGGAAGGCGCGCCGGTTCGACGTGATCAACTTGCGGCCACCGGCCTCCGTCATCGCGCTCAGCCTAGCTTCGATCCGATATTCCGCTGCGTGTTCCCGGGGCCCACCGTGCGCGGATCGTCTCGACCGATACAGCGATCGGAGCGGGACGTGGGTTCGCAGGGGAAGAGACAGAACAAGAAGGTTGGTGAGAGCGGAGGTTGCGCGGGGCCCCTTGGTTTCGCGCGCGCTGAGTTGCTCGCAGCAGCGGGGCGCGCTCTCTCGCGCGGCGCTTTAGATCCCCGCCGGATCGAGCAGCCCGAGCCTTCGCCATCCCACGCGCGCGAGCCAGGTCGTGGCGCGTGTCACCGGCGGTGGCCCGATCCCACGCGGGAGCGGAACCCCGGCCGCCAGCCGAGGAACCAGGCGCCCGACGACGCCGGGTCCACTGTCGCCGTGCGCGCCGGCGCCCGTCCGGCCTTGATGCGATGCCGCCGCGCATTGTTCAAGACATACCGGATCGCA
>JAGSPS010000423.1 GCA_018262315.1 Deltaproteobacteria bacterium
ACCCTCCGCAAGCGCTGCAATCGCGGCCTCGCACTCCCCCGCGCGCTCGCGTGCTATCGCCGTCAGGAGGAGCAGCGTCACTTGTGGCAACGGCATTCGCTGGCGACGCGCCGTTTCGAGCGCGGGCGCGATCTCGGCGAGAACGGCCTCTCCCGTCTCGCCGCCGGTAAGCATCGCGGCTGCGCGGCACGCGACTCGCACGGACTCCTGGGGCGGGCAGAGTGCCGCAGGGCTCGCTGCCGCGGTCGTCGCGGCGAGCGCGGCGTCGGCGTTTCCTTCCAACAACGCGAGCTCCGCGTCGTCGAGGAGCCGGGCCAGCGCATCCTGCGGCGATGTTGGCGCAGCGCGACTCAGGCTCGCCAGCGATCGGCGCGCCGCGGCCGCATCGCCACGAGCGAGCGCGACGCGGAACGCGAAATTCGCGACGGCTTCGCGATGCTCGGCAGCACCGGTTTCGGCAGCTACTGCCTCGGCGCGCTCGAGCACGGCTGCCGCGCCCGTGTCCTCCCCTGCGAGCAACATGCGTTGGCCCTCGAACAGCAGCAACGGCAACGCGTCCCGCGGCGCGACGCCGCTGGCGTCGACCACGTGTCGGTGCTCGACGATCAGTGCGCTCATGGCTTCGACCTCGCCGCAGTCGAAGTGACGCGCGAGGGCGAAGGAAGCCATCTGCACTCGCGTTTCGTGATCGCTCGCAGCGCGCGAGAGAACGATCGCGCGCTCGCGCCACCGCTCGATCAGCGGATGTCGCAGCGGAAACTGCTTCAGTGCGGCAAAGCGCGCGATGATCCGGGCTTCGAGCGCCGGGTCGAGCGTCCGCGTGCGGGCGGCGAGTCGCTCCACTTCGCCAATCCACCGCTCGACGGCCTCGGGCGAACCGGCAAGCCGCAGGAGCCACGCGCACGCCGCGAACTGGCCCTCGGCGTCGCCTGCACGGCAGAACTCCATGTACGCACGCTCGAAGACATCGGCCGCGGCCGGTTCGCGCATGGCGTACTTGCACCACGCGAGCCAGAAGAGCGCCCACGGCCGCTGCGCACGCGATGCTTCCGGGAGGCACTCGATCCAGCTTCGCAGGGTGGAGACGCGCCTTAGCGCCGCAAGGCGCGGCGCGTGGTCGCGAACGATCCCGGCGATCTCTTCCCATGCATGCATGGCCGCGAACAGCGGAACCGCCGCTTCGGGATCGCCCGCTTCGGCGAGTTTATGCGCCGCGAGGCGATGGATATCGCGCAGTTCGGCCGGGTCCAGAACCTCGCGCGCCCGAGCTGCGAGAAAGCGGCGAAACAGCGGGTGGTATTCGTACACGGCCGTCGCGCCGTGCTTGCGCTCGGTGAAGAGGTTCTCGCGATGCAGCGCGTCGAGCACCCGCTCGGGCGCTGCGTGTCCGGTTAGTGCGGTAGCCATGTCGAGCGTGATCCACGGCATCGCCGCCGTGCGAAGGAGAAACCGGCGCATCGTCGGCGGCAGTTGCTCGAACACCTCCGCCGAGAAGTAGTCGAGCATCTCGCGCGGCAGCCCGTCGTTGTCCTCCGGGAGCGGTACGCCGGCCATCATCCCCCGGGCAAGGAGCACGAGGCCCGCTGCCCATCCCCCGCTCGCCCTTGCCAGACGAGCTTGCGCGTCGCTCTCGAGCACGCCGACGCTCGTGGCGAGCGCTGCCGCTTCGTCGGGCGCGAGGCGGAGCATCTCCGCATGGATGCGCGCGAACCAGGGAGTCGTCGCAACGCGCGCGAGCGTCGCGGGCAGATCTCCCCGGCTGGCGACGAACAGGGTCGCTCCATCGGGCAGCGAGTCGACGATCACGGGCAGCAGGCGGTGCAGGCCAGCACCGACGGGGATCGACTGGTACTCGTCGAGGACGAGACCGAAGCCGCGAGGCATGCGCGCGAACGCCGCCTCCATCCAGCGCCGCAGCGCGACTTCGTCGGCGGCCGGGTGTCCGGTGTGCGCCGGCGCCGAGATCGTCTCGCCGTCCGACTCGCGCAAGGCGAGCCACACGAAGTGCAGGAAGGTGTCGATGTCGCCGTCACCCGCGTCGAGACGCAGCCACAGCGTCGGGCGTCCACGCGCCGCGAGGTATGCAGCGACGAGCGAGGTCTTTCCCGCGCCGCCGGGAGCCGACACCCACACCAGGCGGGCTGGTGCCGCGGAATCCAGGTGAGCGTAGAGGCGCTCCCGGGCGATGAGCCTGGCAACGCACGGTGGCGTGAGCTTGGCCGGCAGCGCTTCCCTGGTATGCATCGTGCGTGCGCCCGTTTCGTGTTGTCGCTTCGCAGACCGCCGCGTCCGTCACCAGCACGGACAGGTCGAGTATGCGAGCGACGCTGCTGCAGCGCATCAGACGAAAGTCGTAATCCCGACGGAACCTGGTTGCCGGCCGAGGATTTATGACGATGACATTGCCGTGCGAGATGACAGAGGCCATGTGCGCCGAATATCCTCTGGCGACGCAACCCCCCGTGCCGGAGCCATGAGGACCCGCCATGCCCAGAGCCGTCCGGAACGGCGCAGTGATCGCCAGGAGCGACAAGTGCGAAGTGGTCGAGGGGCGAAGTGGTCGAGGGCAATCGCCATTTCCCCGCCGCTGCGATTCGGCGCGGCCACCTGCGTCCGAGCATGACGCAGACGGATTGCGCCTGGAAAGGCACCGCAAGCTGCTACGACGTCGTGGTCGGTGACGCCATGAACCGCGACGCCGGGTGCTACTACCCCGAGCCGAAGCCTGCCGCCGAGGCGATCCGCGGAGGCATCGCCTTCCGGAAGGGCGTGCGGGTCGAGGGCGGGTAACCGGGATACCGAAATGAGCGATACACCGCGAGCGTTTCCCTTTCCCGTAGGCCTGCTTGTCCTCGACGCCATCGGCGGAGTCGCGCTTGCGCTCGGCGCCGTCGGGCTGGTCTCGGGGGGCAGCGTGCTGCCCTTCCTGGCCGAACCGCGCGTCGCCTGGGCATTCGTGGCGACCGGCGCCGCGCTCACGCTCTACGCCGGCTTCGAGATCGCGAAGAGAGTGCGCGCGCGGAAATCTCCGGCGCGCTGACGGGCGGAGCCGGCGCCCGCTACCGCGGCGCGAGCAGCCGGCTCATCCAGAGGAAGTAGGCCGTCACCAGCGCGCCTGCCAGCGCGACGCTCGCGGTCGCGGCGATCCAGAACCCAGGAGCGCCGAGCGGGGTAATCGCCGCGAAGAACGGCAGCTCGACCTGCGTGAGTCCCAGCGCGTACCCGCCCGAAAGACCGACTCCCCACAGCGCGATCGCGTAGACGACCATCGGCACGAACGTCTTTTTGTAGCCGCGCAGGACGTTGACGACGACGCCCTGCAGGGCATCCGCGACGTGGTAGCCCGCGACGAGCGCAAGCAGGCTCGCTGCCGCCGCCGCAACGGCCGTGTCGGTCGTGTAGAGGCCCGCGATGACACTGCGCCCGA
>JAGSPS010000169.1 GCA_018262315.1 Deltaproteobacteria bacterium
CAGTCCGCGCCGAGGATGTTTGAGCACGGACCCCTCTCCCCCGGAGTCCCCGCGCGCTCGTCCCGTCGGTCCCGCGCGCCCGCAGATCCTCGCAGCTCCAGCTCATAAGCCCCTGAAAAGTCATTGACACCCTCGGGGCCCGGGGCCATCCTGCCGCCGACACCACGCCCCTCACCCCGGCGCGATGTCGTCTCCTCCACGTTTCCGCACGCCGCATCCCCGGCACTGCACAACGAAGGAGGCGGCCCCATGGCCACGAAGATCGCAAAGACCGGCATCACCCGTGAACGCGGGTGGCTCTATTACCTCGACAAGAACGGCGACGTGAGTCGCACGAAGATGGCGCGCGGTGGCGCCCGTGCGTCGAAGAGCAAGCCGCAGCGGATCGCCAAGGTCGGCGTGAAGCGCGAGAACGGCTTCCTCTACTTCGTCGACAAGGACGGCGACGTCGCGAAGGCGAAGATGGCGAAACCCGGTTCGCGCCGGAAGAGCGTGCGCCGCACGACGCAGCGCGCGCCGCGTCGCAAGGTGGCCAGCGGTCGCACCAAGACCGCGCGCCGCGCTCGTCGCTAGCGGCTAGCGCAATCGAAGCGGCAGGCCGGGCTCGATGCCCGGCCTGCCGTCGTTCTTTCAGGGTATGCTGCGACCGTGGTTTCCCCCGTCGATGCCAGCGGTAGTCCCTACGCGATCCTCATCGTCGACGACGAAGAGGGCATCCGCGAAAGCCTCGAGCTGACGCTCTGCGACGACTACCGCGTCTTCACCGCCAGGAACGCGCAGGAAGGGCTCGCGATCATCGAGCGCGAGAAGATCGCGCTGGTGATCGCCGACCAGGTGCTGCCCGGTATGACCGGCGTCGAGTTCCTCGAGAAGGTCATCGAACGCAACCCGAGCGCGATCCGCATGATGCTGACGGGCTACGCGGACGTCGCGTCGATCATGCGCGCCGTCAACGAAGGGCGCATCTACCGCTACATCCCGAAGCCATGGGAGCCCGAGGAACTGCGCGTCAACGTGCGACGCGCGCTCGAATCCTATTCGCTCACCACCGAGAACGCGTCGCTCGCCGCCGCGCTGCGCGACGCCAACGAGCGCCTGCGCCAGGAGAACCTGTATCTGCGCCGCGAGGTGCAGCGCCGCTACGCGTTCGAGAACCTGATCGGCTCGAGCCCCGCGATCCAGCGTGTCTTCGAGGTGATGGAGAAGGTCGCCGGCACCGACGCCACGGTGCTGCTCAGCGGCGAGACCGGCACCGGTAAGGACCTCGTCGCGCGCGCCATCCACTACGCGGGCGCGCGCAAGAGCGGGCGCTTCGTCGCGCAGAACTGCGGCGCGCTGCCCGACACGCTGCTCGAGAGCGAACTCTTCGGCCACAAGCGTGGCTCGTTCACCGGCGCGCACGAAGACAAGAAGGGCCTCTTCGAGCTGGCCCACAACGGCACGATCTTCCTCGACGAGATCGGCGAGACCAACCCGGGCATGCAGGTGCGCCTGCTGCGCGTGTTGCAGGACGGCGAAGTGCGCCCGCTCGGCGCTTCCGACGTGCGCAAGGTCGACGTGCGCGTGATCGCCGCCACCAACCGCGACCTGCGCAAGCTGGTGCAGGAGGGTGCGTTCCGCGAAGACCTCTACTACCGGCTGCGCGTCGTCGAGATCACGATTCCGCCGCTGCGCGAGCGCCGCGAGGACATCCCCGTGCTCGCCCATCATTTTCTCGAAGACGCCAGCAAGCGCATGAACCGCGGCATCAAGGGCTTCACCAACGCGGTGATGGATCGCCTCGTCGCCCACCAATGGAGCGGCAACGTGCGCGAACTCCAGAATGAGATCGAGCGCATCGTTGCGCTGGCCGGCGACGCCGACACCATCACCGTCGACATGCTTTCCGAGCACGTGCGCGGCCGCCCCGCGCTCGACGACGCCAGCGCCGGCGGCGCGGAAGCCGTCGATCTCGCCGACATGAACCTCGCCGTCGACGATCTCAAGCGAAAGCTGATCCGCCAGGCGCTCGAGGAGACCGGCTCGAAGAGCAAGGCCTCCGAGAAACTCGGCATCCCGCGCCAGTCGCTGCAGAAGATGATGAAGCGACTGGGAATGAAGGACCCCGGCGCCGAGTAGCCGCATGTCCTGTCGCGCAGACGCGGCGCCCGCCCGACCCCGGTGTCCGAGCAGCCGCTTCGACCCGACTCCCCATCTTGCGTGCGGAAGCGGGCACGGCGAAGTAGTAGATGTTGCTGCCGGGATAGGGCGCGTTGCACGATCCGCATGCGCCGAGCACAATCGACATCGGGTGGTGTCCGAAGCCGTTCGCCGCGGCGGGGATGAGACTACGACCGACCGGATCCACCCTTCGTTTCGACCGCGACCGGCTCGACCTTCCAGATCTCGCGCGCGTATTCGCGGATGGCTCGGTCGGAGCTGAAGCGACCCATGCTGGCCACGTTCTGGATCGACCCGCGCGTCCACGAATCGGTGTCGTTCCAGCGCCGCGCGACCTGCCGCTGGCAGTCGGCGTAGGCGCGGAACTCGGCCAGCACCAGGAACGGATCGCTCTCCGCGAGCGATCGAACCAGGGGTTCGAAGAGATCGGGCTGGTGCGGCGAGAATCGGCCCGTCCGGATCTGATCGAGGATCGCGGCGAGTTCGCGGTCGCGGGCCAGTACGCCGCGCGGGTCGTAGCCGCGGCGGGTCGCGGCCGTGACCTCGTCGGCCGTCATGCCGAACAGGAAGAAGTCCCCGGGGCCGACCGCCTCGCGAATCTCGACGTTGGCGCCGTCGAGCGTGCCGATCGTGAGCGCGCCGTTCATTGCGAGCTTCATGTTGCCAGTGCCGGACGCCTCCTTGCCCGCCGTGGAGATCTGCTCCGAGAGATCGGCGGCCGGGTAGATGCGCTGCGCGTTCTTCACGTTGAAGTCGGGCACGAACACGACGCGCAGGAACTCCCGCGCCAGCGGATCGCGCGCGATGGTGTCGCCGATGGCCGTGGCGAGCCGGATGATGAGCTTCGCCATCCGGTAGGCGGGGGCGGCCTTGCCGGCGATCAGGACGGTGCGCGGCACGATGTCGTCACGCTCGCCGCGCACGATGCGGTCGTAGAGCCACGCGACATGCAGGAGGTTCAGGTGCTGGCGCTTGTACTCGTGGATGCGCTTGCACTGGACGGCGAAGAGCATACGGGGATCGACTCCGATGCCGTGCGTCGCAGCGAGCCAGCGGGCGAGCCGCTCCTTGTTCGCGCTCTTCACCTGCCGGAAGCGCTCGCGGAACGACGCGTCCTCGGCGAACGGCGCGATCTCGTGCAGGCGTTCGAGATTCGTGAGCCAGCCGTCGCCGATGGCATCCGTGATGAGGCGGGTGAGCCCAGGGTTGGAGAGCGCGATGAAGCGGCGGGGCGTGACCCCGTTGGTCACGTTGGTGAAACGTTCGGGAACCATCTCGGCGAAGTCGCGGAGCACCGTCTCGCGCAGCAGGCGCGAGTGCAGCGCGGCGACACCGTTCACCGCATGACCGCCGACCGTCGCGAGGTGCGCCATCCGGACGCTCTTTCCGCCGCTCTCGTCGATCAGGCTCATGCGCGCGAGACGGTCGTCGTCCCCTGGAAACCGCTTGCGGACCTCGTCGAGGAAGCGCCGGTTGATCTCGAGGATGATCTCGAAGTGGCGCGGCAGGAGGCTCGAGAAGAGCGGCACCGGCCAGGCTTCGAGCGCCTCGGGCATCAGCGTGTGGTTGGTGTACGAGAGCGATCGCTGGGTCATGTCCCAGGCCGTGTCCCAGTCGATGCCGTGGACGTCCACGAAGAGCCGCATCAGCTCCGCCACCGCCAACGCCGGATGGGTGTCGTTGAGCTGGATGGCGTACTTCTCGGGGAACGCGTCGATCGTGGTCTTCTGCAGCATCAGGCGAATGCAGTCCTGGAGCGCACACGTGACGAGAAAGTATTGCTGCTCGAGACGGAGCTGTTTGCCGGCCGGGTTCTCGTCGTTCGGATAGAGGATCTTGGTGATGTTCTCGCTGCGGATCTTGGCGTCGACCGCGCCGAAGTATTCGCCGGCCTGGAACGCGTCGAGGTCGAACTCCTGGTCGGCCGCGGCGCGCCAGAGGCGGAGGAAGTTGGCGTTCCCGGTCTCGTAGCCGAGCACGGGTGTGTCGAACGGGACGCCCTTCACGATGCGCTCGGGGATCCAGCGCGCTCGGCGGATCCCCTTCTCGTCGACCGTCTGCTCGGTCCGCCCGCCGAATCCGACGACGTGCTCGATCCCGTAGCGCCGGATCTCCCAGGGGAAGCCGAGGCGCAGCCACATGTCGGTCTTCTCGACCTGACAGCCGTCGCGGATCTCCTGATCGAAGATGCCGAACTCGTAGCGGATGCCATGCCCGATCGCGGGCATGTCGAGGGTCGCGAGCGAATCCATGAAGCAGGCGGCCAGCCGTCCGAGGCCGCCGTTGCCGAGGCCGGGCTCCTCTTCGTGCTCGATGAGTTCATCGAGATCGAGCCCGAGTTCTTCCATCGCATCGCGCGCGGGCTGCTCGATGCCGAGATTCATCAGGTTGTGCGCGAGCTGCGGCCCCATCAGGTACTCGGCCGACAAGTAGATCACCGCGCGGTGTTTCCCTTCGAGGAACGTACGCGCCGATCGCACCCAGCGATGCAGAAGCCGATCGCGCACGACGTAGGCGAGCGCGAGGTAGTGGTCGTTGCGGGTGGCGACTCCCGGGAACTTGGCGAGTTCGAAGAAGAGCTTCTCGACGAAGTCGCGGCGGATCGATGCAGAGTCGAGGCCGGGCGTGATGTCGTCCAGGCTCATGCCCCCGGCGCTGGGCTGTTTTCTCATGGGACGGAAGGCTATCGCAGCGAAGGGAGCAGCGATCCGGAGCTACGGCCGGGCCCGAACGACCTCCGCGCGCGTGAACGCCGGCGCTTCGTCGCGCTGATACGGCCACGCGTCGGTGTGCTGCGACGCGAGCAGCGCCCGCACGAATGCGTCCTGTCGCTTGCGCGCGACTTCGATCGGGACGTTGTGGTTCAGGATCGCGAAGTAGACGACGCCGCGGTCGCGCGTGCGCAGCGCGCCCGCCAGCGCGGAAGCGCCGTAGTCGCCGTAGGTGCCCGTCTTGCCTACGACGTGACCGCGCTCGCCGGGGCCGTCGAGGCGATGGCGCAGCGTGCCTTCGTCGACGCCCGAGACTGGCAGCACGTCGGCGAGTGTATGGCGGCTCTTTGCGAGTTCGTCGCCGAGCGCGCGCAGTAGCGCGACGGCCGCACGCGGGCTCAGGCGATTGCGCGGGCTTGCGCCGGCGCCGTCGCCGAGCACGATCTCGTCGCGCAGTGCGGGCGCCACCGACTCGCGCGCCACGGCCTGCACCACGGCGATGCCACCCGCAGCGTCGGCGAACGGCGCGAAGATGTTGTTCGAGTAGCCGTTGAGCGCCTTGACGAGCGGTACCAACGGCTGCGAGCGATGTGTCGCGAGCAGCGTCGGCGCGGCCGCGCCCGGGAGCTTCGCGTCGCCGAAGGCGAGCGACGGCTGCTCGGCGGGCACGTCGCTGCGCGCCGCCTCCACCGCGCGCACGGCCGACCAGGTCGGCGCCGGGATGCGACCGGCGAGTGCTCCCCGGAGTCGGCCGGCAGCGCCCGCACTCTCCCAGTTGAAGAGGAACGGACCGCGCACCGCGACGTCGCCGGCGACGCGACGCACGCCCTGATCGTGCAACGCAATCGACACGAGCAGCGCATTCTCGTCGACGAAGAACGGATCCCCCGAACCTTCGACGACGAGATCGCCCTGCAGCACGCCGCCCTGCAGCGGGCCGGCCGCCGCAAAGCGCGTCGCGAAGCGGTGGTCGGCGCCGAGCTTGCGGAGCAGCGCCAGCGTCGTCGGCACTTTCGAGACCGAAGCCGGGTGCACCGCGCGCTCGGCCGCCTGCGCCACGAGAACGCTGCCGTCCTCGGCCTCGACGTACACACCCTGTTCCGCGCCGACCAGCGCGCGCGCCTGCGCCGCGAGATCCCCCGCCGCGGCGCGCAACGGCGCACAGAAAACCGATCCCGCGAGAAACGCGAACACGAGCGACCGAAGTGCCGACCTGCGCAACGCCACCCCCATTGAGTCGAGCACGCAATGTAGGAGAAACGGGAGAAAGGGGACGGTCCTCGAAGTGGACTGGCTGAGGACTCAGGGGACACACCAGCCCGAGGTCCGTCAACGCCAGCTGGAACTGTCCGGTGCCCCGCGAAGTCGAGATGTCCGGTCGGGAGGTCCGAGCTGCGAGGTCACGACCGGGGCGCAGACGCAGTGGCGCGCTCGTGCGCGGTGCGAATGCGGTGCTCCTGCCGGAGCGTGAGTTGCAGGTAGGCGAGGCGGACCGATGCCTGAAGATCTCATCTCGTAGGGAGCCGCGTCAGCGCGCCGCTTCCCGCCGGAGCGCCCTCTTGTCGACCTTGCCGATCGGCAGCATCGGGAGCGCGTCGCGTACCTCGATGCGCTTCGGCACCTTGAAGTTCACGAGACGCTCGCGACAGAAGGCGCGAAGGTCTTCCGGCGCGGGGTCCGTGCCCGGTTTGCGGATGACGTAGGCGATGCCGACCTCGCCGTACACCGGATCGGGGACGCCGAACACCGCGGCGAGCGCGGTCGCGGGATGCTGCTCGAGCACGCTCTCGACTTCGCGCGGGTAGACGTTCTCGCCGCCCGACTTGTACATCTCCGAGAGCCGGCCGCGCAGGACCACGTTGCCGTCCGGCCGGAGCAGCGCGACGTCGCCGGTGTGGAGCCAGCCCTTCTCGTCGATCGCCTCGCGCGTCGCCTCGGGACGGCGCCAGTAGCCGGTCATCAGGTGGTCGCCGCGCACCTGGATCTCGCCCTCCACGCCGACCCCGACTTCGCGCCCGTCCGCGTCCACCACGCGGATCTCGAAGCGCGGGTCCGGCCT
>JAGSPS010000170.1 GCA_018262315.1 Deltaproteobacteria bacterium
AGCCGAACAGACCCGCACCGGGGAAGGTCTCGCCTTCCTGCGCGCGGTGCTCGGTGAAGCGCACCGTCTCGCGCAGCGAACGACGGAAGAAGGGCAGGGCGAAGAGTGGCACCGCGCCGATCGCGTAGAGCGCCCGCCAGCCAAAGGGCAGCAGATCGACGAGCCCGAAGAGCAGCGCACCCAATCCGTGGCCGAACGCGGCGAGCGCTCCGAGGATGCCGAGTCCCCAGCCGCGGTGCTCGGCGGGCAGCTCCTCGGCGAGCATCACCACGCCGACGCCCGCGGCCGTCAGCATGAAGGCCCGCGTCACCATCTGGAGCAACACGAACGTGATCGTCGTCTGGGCGAGCGCGGTCATGAGCGTGCCGACGCTCATGCCGACCAGCGAGAGCAGGAACATCGGGCGGCGCCCGACGCGATCGGCGAGCGGCAGCAGCGCGAACGCGAAGAAGCCGCCGACGCGCACGCCGGCCAGGTAGCTGCCCATCTGTCTCTCGTCGATCCGCAGGTCTTCGCTGATGTGCTTCAGCGCCGAGGTGAGCAGCGAGAGGTCATAGGCCTCGAAGAACGTGCCGAGCACGACGAGGCCCAACATGCTCATCTGCGCGGGCGGGAGTGGGGGCGCGCGGCCGAGCCAGATCGGGATCCACCACGGGTTGCGACGCCGCGGTGCGTCGGGCGTCGGATCCGGTCTCGCTCGGGGGTCGGGAGGGGAAGGGCCGTGCACGCGCGCCGGATCCTAGCGGCCGCGCATCTCGATGCGACCGCACGCCGCCTTGCTGTGAACGCGTGCAGCAACCCTTTGGAAAGCCGGTTGCAGCCGGTAGGCTCCCGCCGGCCCGGATCCCCTCGAACGATCCGCGCCGGGGAGCCGCAGGTGCGCAGCCTCGACGAGATGCAGTGGGCTTCTGCGGTCGCGGAGGACCTCGATCCGGAGCTCGCAGCCGACGCGGCCGTGGAGGCGGTGCGCGGCCAGCTCGCCGGGCCGGATCCCGATCTCGCGTTCCTGTTCTGCTCCGACGCGTATCGGCCGGCGTACGACTTCCTCGTTTCGCACGTGCGCGAGCGCTTGCCGGACGTGCTGTTGATCGGTTGCAGCGCGCGCAGCGTGATCGGCGGCGGCCGCGAGATCGAGGGGCGCGCCGCACTCTCGCTCACCGTCGCGCGGCTGCCGGGTGTCGCGCTGCGTCCGATGCGCGTCGCCGGCGACGGTTTCCCGCGCGGCATCGATTCGTGGCGCGAGCATTTCGAGATCGCCGCGGTCCCGGATCCCCACTTCGTACTCTTCGCCGATCCGTGGAGCTGCGACGCCGAGTCGCTGGCGCGGCAGTTGGACGCCGACTTCCCGGACAGCACGGTGATCGGCGGCCTCGCCAGCGGTGCGGAACGCGCCGGCGAGAGCGCGCTCTTCCTCGGCGATCGCGTGCATGGCGACGGGATGGTCGGCGTCGCGCTCCAGGGCAACGTGCGGCTCGACAGCATCGTCGCGCAGGGCTGCCGTCCGATCGGGCAACCGATGTTCGTGACGCAGGTGCGCGATCACCACGTGCTCGTCGAGGTCGACGGGCATCCACCGTTGGAGGTGGTCCGCGACCTCTTCGAGCACGCCGATGCGCGCGACCGTGGACTGCTGCAGTCGGCGCTCTTCCTCGGCATCGAGATGCGCCCGGATCTCTCGGCATACGGGCGCGGCGACTTCTTGATCCGCAACGTGACGGCCGCAGACCCACACACCGGGACGCTGACGATCGCGGCGCCACTCCGCGAGGGACTGGTCGTCCAGTTCCACCTGCGCGACGCCCAGACTTCTGCCGAAGACCTCGAGGAACGGCTCGCGCACTATCAAACCGAGCGCGGGGGGATGGGACCGCCGCACGGCGCGCTGCTGTTTTCCTGTCTCGGTCGCGGTGCGTGGCTCTACGGCGTCCCCAATCACGACAGCGACGCATTTAGGCGTCACGTGGGCGCCGTGCCGCTCGGCGGCTTCTTCTGCAACGGCGAGATCGGGCCGGTCGAGCAGCACACCTTCCTGCACGGCTACACCAGCGCCTTCGGCCTCTTCCGCCCCCGCCTCGCGTGAGGAGAAAGGGGACGGTCCTCAACGCGACCTGGCGTTGGAGAAAGGGGACACACCTCGTGTCAGGTGTGTCCCTCGAGTCCGCAGCCCGGCACGCTTCCGGACCGTCCCCTTTCTCCAACGCCAGTCGCGAAGGAGGACCGTCCCCTTTCTCCGCGCGAGGCGGTTTGCAGGAGGTCGCCGTCGAACTCGGTGACGTCGCCGAGGCGGGCGAGCAGGGCGTGGGCGCGCAGTTGACACTTCGCCATGTGCACGGCGATCTCGGGTTTGGCGGCGAGTCGCTGGGCCCAGGCGTCGACCGTCGCGTCGAGTTGCGCGGCGGGAACGGCGCGGTGCACGGCGCCCCAGGTTGCGGCCTGCCGCGCGTCGAAACGATCGCAGAGCAGGATGAGGTCGCGCACGCGCGCGGCGCCGAGTTCGTGGACCAGCCGCGCCGTCGCGCCCCAGGTGAGCGGCAGGCCGAGGTCGACCTCGGGAACCTGGAAGACGGTGTCCTCGGCGGCGATGCGGAAGTCGCACGCGAGCGCGAGCGCGACGCCGCCCCCGATCGCGTGGCCGTGCACGCGCGCGATCGTCACGACCTCGGCGTCTTCGATGGCGCGACACGCGCGCAGGCCGACCTGCGCGGCGTGACGACGCTGGCGATCGCTGGCGCCCGACTCCGCGCGCAGCACCTCGCGGCCGGGCGGGTCGCGGCGATCCGCACCCGCGCAGAACGAAACACCGCGACCGCCGAGCACGACGACACGCGTCGCGAAGTCGCGCTGGAGCGACTCGTAGAGCGCGGCGATCTCGTCGAGCGCCGTGGTGTCGAGCGCGTTGCGGCGCTCGGGACGATTCAGCCATACGCGCAGGATCGCGCCCTCGCGTTCGACTTCCAGCCTCGTCGTGCTCATCGCATCTCCTCTTCTTCGAGCCAGGCCAGGATGCGCGCGCGATCGCCGTCGAGCTCCGGCGCCGGGCGCCGCGTCGCCGGATCGGCGAACGCGGGCGACTTGATCGGATTGCCTGCAACCGGGAACGGTGCAGCGAGCGCAGGATCGTCCACGCCCACCACCATGTTGCGCGCGCGCACCTGTGGATGCGCGAGCACCTGCGCGACGTCCTGGATCGGACCGCACGGCACGCCGGCCGCTTCGAGTCGCTCGCTCCACGCGGCCGTCGGGCGTTCGCGGAGCCGCTGTGACAGCAATTCTCGCAACGCGTCCGCGTGTTGGCAGCGCGCCTCGTTGCTGGCGAAGCGGGGGTCGGCGCCGAGCGCCGGCAGCTCCAGGATTGCAACGAGGCGCTGGAAGAGCGCGTCGTTTCCGGCCGCCACCACCAGGTGTCCGTCGGCGGTGGGGTACGCCTCGAACGGCGTGATCGACGGGTGCCGGGTGCCGAGCGGGCGCGGGATCTCGCCGCTCGCCGCGAGCCGCGCGATCGCGTTCTCGAGGATCGCCACCTGGCAGTCGAGCATCGCGACGTCCACGAATGTCGCCTCGCCGGTGCGGTCGCGGTGGTGCAGCGCGCTGACGATGCCGAGCGCGCCGAAGAGGCCCGCCGCAATGTCGCCGATCGACGTACCGACGCGCGTCGGCGGCCCGCCGGGTTGGCCGGTGATCGACATGATGCCGCCCATCGCCTGCACGACGAGGTCGTAGGCGGGACGCGTCGCCAGCGGTCCCGTCTGTCCGAAGCCCGAAATGGCTGCCAGGACGAGTCGTGGAAAGCGCGCATGCAGGGCCTCCCAGCCGTACCCGAGGCGCTGCATCGCGCCGGGGCGAAAGTTTTCGACCAGCACGTCGGCGTGCGCGAGCAGGCGCTCGAAGAGCGCGCGATCGGCGGGCCGCTGCAGGTCGAGCGCGAGGCTTTGCTTGCCGCGGTTCAGCGACAGGAAATAGGCCGAACGATCCTGGACGAAGGGACCGATGCGGCGCGCGTCGTCGCCCCCGTCGGGTCGCTCGATCTTCACGACGCGTGCCCCCAGATCGGCGAGCAACATCGTGCAGTACGGCCCCGCGAGCACCCGCGTCAGATCGACGACGAGCGTGCCTGCCAGCGGTCCGGTGTCGTCGCGGGTGTCCGTGGTCATGTGCCTCTCGGAGTCGACTCGGGGCGGGCCATTCCATAGCCTGCGCTTTCGCCGCCGTCTCCCTCGCCATGAAATCCACCACACCGCAACGCATCCCCACGCTCGTCGTCTCGGGCTTTCTCGGCTCGGGCAAGACGACGCTCGTCCGCGCGCTGCTCGCCGAGGCGCAGGCGATCGGCGAGCGCCTCGCGGTCGTGGTGAACGACTTTGGAGCACTCGGCATCGATCGCGCGCTGCTGGGCGCCGGGGATGCGCGCAGCGTCGAGCTGGCGGGCGGCTGCGTCTGCTGCGAGCTGTCGGACGAGTTGGTGGAAACGCTCGAAACGATCCGCCGCGACGTTGCGCCGGATCGCATCGTCATCGAGGCGTCCGGGCTGGCGCTGCCCTACGAGACACAGCTCTCGCTGTGGCGTCCGCCCGTCTCGGAGTGGGTCGGCGACGACATGGCGGTGGTGCTAGTGAACGCCGAGCAGCTCGCCGAGCTGCGCGACCCGGGCGACCTCTTCGAGCAACAGGTGACGGCCGCCGACCTGCTGGTGCTGAACCAGATCGACCGCGTCGCCGCCTCGCAACTGCCGGCACTCGAGGCGCGGCTGCGCGCGATCGAGCCGGAGGTGCCGATCGTGCGCGCGCTGCAGTCACGCGTCGACCCCGCGCTGCTGCGGCCGGTCGAAGCGCCGTCGCGCGGGCGCCCCGCGCCGCCGCACGCGCCGCACGACCACTCGCTGCACGAGGCGTTCTCCGCCGAGGTGATCGAGGTGGCGCCCGGCGTCGCCGAAGACGAACTGGTCGCGCGGCTCCGTGCGCTCGGCGCCGTGCGCGCAAAGGGCTTCGTCGAGACCGCCGCTGGTATGCGGCTCGTGCAGGGCATCGGAAGGCGAATCGAGTTGACTCCTGCGGCTCCGCCGGATGCCGCGCTCTGCGGGAAGCTCGTCGTGATCCACCGAAGCCGCTGAATCCAGGCCGCAGCCGAGGGCGTATCTGGGATCTGGCGGCAGGCGGTCTCTGTGTGACTGTGCACCCGATCCCAAGCCGCCATCGGGCGCCCCTGCCTGCCCCGGGGCGCCCGTTCTCATTCGCGCGACGGTAGACTGCACGCCCGTTCCAACGGGGGAGACACCGCGTGCGCTTCACGTTCGCCGAGTCGATGTGCGATCCGAGTCAATACGTTCCGCTCGCGATCGAGGCGGAGCGAGCGGGCTATCACTCCTTCACGGTGCCCGACAGCATCTGCTACCCGCGCGACTCGGGCTCCAAGTACCCGTACACCCCGGACGGCGACCGCCACTTCCTCGAGGGCAGGCCGTTCATCGAGCCGTTCGTGTTGATCCCCGCGCTCGGCGCGGTGACCGAGTCGCTGCGCTTCACGACCTTCGTCGTGAAGCTGCCGATCCGGCAGCCCGTGCTGGTCGCGAAGCAGGCCGCGTCGGTCGCGGTGATGACGAACGACCGCTTCGGCTTCGGTGTCGGACTCTCGCCGTGGCCCGAAGACTTCGCCGTCACCGGCACCGAGTGGACCACGCGCGGCGCGCGCATGGACGAGATGATCGAAATCATCCGCGGCCTCACGCTCGGCGAGTTCTTCTCGTACCAGGGCAAGCACTACCAGATTCCGAGCATCCAGATCTGTCCCGTTCCGAAGCGGCCGATCCCGATCCTGATCGGCGGCCACGCGGAAGCCGCGCTGAAGCGCGCCGCGCGCCTCGGCGATGGCTGGATGCACGCGGGCGGCGACGCCGCGACGCTCGACCGCTATCTCGCGAGGCTCCATGAACTGCGCCGCGACTGCGGTCGCGATCGCCAGCCCTTCGAGATCCACGTGATCGCGATGGAGGCCTACAGCCTCGACGGCGTGCGCCGGCTCGAAGACAAGGGCGTCACCGACGTGATCGTCGGCTTCCGCAACGCCTACGAGAAGGACAGCATGCCGCTCCAGCAGAAGGTCGACGCGCTGCGCGGCTATGCGGACCGCATCATCGCGAAGCTCTGAGACGCTGCTTTCTAGTAGCGGTACTGCTCCGGCTTGTACGGCCCGTCGAGCGGCAGGCTCAGGTACGCGGCCTGCTTCGGCGTGAGCGTCGTGAGCTTCACACCGAGCTGGTCGAGGTGCAGCCGCGCGACTTCCTCGTCGAGGCGCTTCGGCAGGATGAAGACGTTCCTCCCGAAGCTCTCGGCCTTCGCGTGCAGTTCGAGCTGCGCGAGCACCTGGTTGGTGAACGACGCCGACATCACGAAGCTCGGGTGACCGGTGGCGCAGCCGAGGTTCAGCAGGCGTCCCTCGGCGAGCACCATCACGCTGTGGCCGTCGGGGAAGATCCACTCGTCGTACTGCGGCTTGATGTTGACGCGCCGGATGCCCGGCACCGCCTTCAGGCCCGCCATGTCGATCTCGTTGTCGAAGTGTCCGATGTTGCCGACGATCGCCTTGTCCTTCATGCGCGCCATGTCCTCGGCGGCGATCACGTCGCAGTTGCCCGTGGTGGTGACGAAGATGTCGGCGGTTTCGAGGACGTCGTCGAGCGTCGCGACCTGGTAGCCCTCCATGGCGGCCTGGAGCGCGCAGATCGGGTCGATCTCGGTCACGATCACGCGAGCGCCCTGGCCGCGCAGCGCCTGCGCACAGCCTTTTCCGACCTGGCCGTAGCCGCAGATCACGGCGACCTTACCGCCGAGCATCACGTCGCTCGCGCGCATCAGCCCGTCGGGCAGCGAGTGCCGGCAGCCGTAGACGTTGTCGAACTTGCTCTTGGTGACGGAGTCGTTGACGTTGATCGCAACAGCAGCGACCCGTCCTTCGCCATCTGGTAGAGGCGATTCACGCCCGTCGTGGTCTCCTCGGAGACGCCGCGGATTCCCTTCGCGATGGCGCTCCAGCGACCGGGATGCGCGGCGAGTTCGGCTCGCGCGCAGTCGAGGATCACACCCCATTCCTCGGGGTCGTTCTTCGCGTCGAAGCTGGGAACCTCGCCCTCGCTCTCCCACGCGAGCGTCTTGTGCACGAAGAGCGTCGCGTCGCCGCCGTCGTCGACGATCAGCGTGGGGCCCTTGCCGTCGGGCCACACGAGCGCCTCCTTGGTGCACCACCAGTACTCTTCGAGGCTCTCGCCCTTCCACGCGAAGACCGGCGTGCCCTTCGGATTCTCGGCTGTGCCGTTCGGCCCGACCACGACCGCGGCCGCCGCGTGGTCCTGCGTCGAGAAGATGTTGCACGACACCCATCGGACGTCGGCACCGAGATCGACGAGGGTCTCGATCAGCACGGCGGTCTGGATCGTCATGTGCAGACTGCCCATGATGCGTGCGCCGGCGAGCGGCTTCTTGCCGGCGTGCTGGCGGCGCAGCGACATCAGGCCCGGCATCTCGCACTCGGCGAGGCGGATCTCCTTGCGGCCCCATTCGGCGAGGCCGAGGTCTTTGACCTTGAAGGGAACGCGGGTGGGCTGGGTCATGTGGGTCTCCTTCGATATTCATTCGTCTATCCGGATACATTAGGTAAAGGATGAACCCCGGTTCTGTCAAGAACGCGGATCGCCGAGCCCTCGGGTTCCCCGCGCAGCGGTCGCCGTTTCGCGGAAGCCCTCGACCCCGGCGTCGAGCTGTACGCCGAGGCTGTTGAGCGCCATCGACACCAGCGTGTACTGGCCGACTGCGAAGATGAAGTCGATCACCTGCTCCGTGCTCCAGCGCGCGCGGAGTGCGTTCCAGCTCATGTCACTCAGGAACGAGTCGTCGTGCAGTTCATCGACGGCTCGCAGGATCGCGGCGTCGAAGGCGTTCCAGCCCGCGGCACCGGGGCCCTTGGCGACGCGGAGGATCTCGTCGTCGCTGAGTCCGGTCGCGCGACTGATCGCCACGTGCTGGCCCCATTCGTACTCCGAGCCGCAGCGCCAGCCTATGCGCAGGATCGCGAGCTCGCGCTCGCGCGGCGGCAGCGTCGACTTCGCCAGCACGTGATTGCCGAACACCAGCCAGCGCTTCAAGAGCTTCGGATGATGGGCGAGCGTGCGGAAGATGTTCAGGATCGGGCCGCGGCGGATGGCGCCACTGGTGGCGCCGAGCAGGGTGCGGGTTTCGGCGTCCATCTCGTCGTCGGCGAGCGGTGCGACGCGAGGTGCTTGCAGTCGGGGCATCGGTGACTCCTCGGTTCTCGGGCGCCCAGAGTAGGCGAGGCCGCGCATCCCGCTCGGGGATGCGCGGCCTCGGCGTTTCCGGGGCTCCCTGCGGGTCGCCTATTCGAAGACGTAGGCGCTTTCGCTGTGCTCGGAGAGATCCGCACCTGCGTACTCGGCGTCGTCGTCGAGGCGGAGGCTGCCGAAGATCGCGCGCAACCCGAGCAGGATCACGATCGTCGCGGCCGGGGCGAAGGCCGCGGTGAACAAGACGCTCTTCAGCTGCGTGAGGATCTGTGCGCCGCGGGTCACGCCCTCGGGCAGCGCAAAATCGGCAATGAAGAGGCCCGTCGCGAGGGCGCCCCAGGTGCCGCCGACGCCGTGCACGCCAAAGACGTCGAGCGAGTCGTCGTAGCCGAACAGCGGCTTCAAGAAGGTGACGGCGCCGTAGCAGAGCACCGACACGCCGACGCCGATCGCGATCGCGCCCATCGGTGAGACGAATGCGCAGGCGGGCGTGATGGCGACGAGACCTGCCACGCACGCCGTCGCGGCGCCCAGCACGGTTGGTTTGCCGCGGTGCAGCCACTCGATCGCCATCCAGATGATGAGCGCGGTCGAGGCCGCGGTGCTGGTGTTGAGGAAGGCGAGGCCGGCGACGCCGTCGGCCGCCAGCTCGGACCCGGCATTGAAGCCGAACCACCCGACCCAGAGCAGCGCGGCGCCGACCACGGCGAAGGGCAGGTTGTGCGGCGGCATCGACTCCTTGCCGTAGCCGCGGCGCTTGCCCAGGAAGAGCGCGGCGACGAGCGCCGAATAGCCGCTCGACATGTGGACGACCAGACCGCCGGCGAAGTCCTTGGCGCCGAGCGTGAAGAGCCAGCCGCCGCCCCAGACCATGTGCGCGAGCGGGCAGTAGACCACCAGCAACCAGATCGTGATGAAT